>JALOOS010000116.1 GCA_025454275.1 Desulfobacterales bacterium
CCCGCGGCGTGCGGAAGCGATGGCCTTCTGGCAGGCGCGCATGGAGATCCATCCGGGCAGCAGCGGCAGCCCGGTGTTCGACGCCTCCGGCCGAATGGTTGGAATCGTCAAGGGACGGTTCCGGGGCACGAACTCGATTGGATTTATAATCCCCCTTGAAACGGTGGGGGAGTTCATTCGGCAGCCATGACTGATTCCCGTCCGCCGGTCTCGGTGCCGCCGCGCCCCGCGGCCGGGAGGAATGGCCGGAAGGCTATGAATTACGGTCGATACGAAATTTTCCGCGAGCTGGGCAAGGGGTCCATGGGAGACGTCTACCTGGCCCACGACCCCCAGATCGACCGGCCGGTGGCCCTCAAGGTCCTGCCCCGACCGCATCGCCAGCGAGGATTTCGTTCAGCGCTTTCTCCAGGAGGCGCGGGCCATCGGGCGGCTCTCGCACCCCAACATCGTCACCGTTTTCGACTCCGGCCAGGATCAGAACACGCTCTTCATCGTCATGGAGTTTTTGACCGGCAAGACGTTGATCGAAAAACACCGCGAGCAGCCCTTCAGCTATCAGACCATCATCCACCTCGGTGTTCAACTCGCCGAGGCCTTGGGCTATGCCCACCGCCAGGGCATCGTACACCGGGACATCAAACCCTCCAACATCCTGGTGACCGAGGAGGGCCGGATCAAGATCACCGATTTCGGCATCGCCCGCGTGACGGACTCCGCCGCCCACCAGCAGACCCAGGCGGGGGATATTCTCGGCACGCCGATGTACATGTCGCCCGAACAGGTCCTGGGCCGGAAGGTGGACGGCCGGTCGGACCTCTATTCATTGGGCGTGATCCTCTACGAGCTCACCACCGGCCAGAACCCGTTCCGCTCCGAAGGTCTGGCCGCGGTCTTCAACGCCATCATCGAACACAACCCGCCGGCCCCCAATTTGACCGGCTCGCCCGAGGCCCAACGCCTGGCGGAGCTGATTACGAAGAGCATCAGCAAGGCCCCCGAGGATCGCTTTCAAACCGGCGAGGAAATGGCACAGGCGTTCAAAGCCTGTCTCCAGCGCCGCAGATCCGATGCGCAGGCGGGGGGGCCGCCTATTACATGGTGTCGCACTCCCCGCCGCCTCCCCTTCCGGTCCCCTCACCCTCGGCCGACATACAGGCGCCGTCTGGCCCCCCGGCCGTCCTGATGCAGGGGACTCTCGAGGTGAGGAGCGAGCCGGCAGGCGCGGACATATTCGTTGACGGTGCATTCAAGGGACAGACCCCGCTGAAGATCGAGCTTCCCTTGGGGCACCCATGAAATGAAGCTCACCTCCCCGCATCACTTCGACTGGGAAGGCCAGCTGCTGCTCGAACAGGAGGGCACCGTCCCCTTGACCGTGCGCATGGTCCCGATGCAGGAGGCCACGAAAAAATGAAGCGCCGCTGGCGAACCCGCATGATAGGAGAACCCAAAATGAAGCGCATCGTTTTCCTGATCCTCGGTCTGTTGGCCTGCACCCTCGGCCTCCCCCCGGCCGAGGCGCAAATGACAGCCGGGCAGCCGGCCCCCGCCTTCCGGCTCACCGGGATGGACAATTCGGTCTACGATCTGGCCCAGCTGAAAGACCAGCCTCTTTCCATCCTGTTCTTCTTCGACGTCGATTCCAAGCCCAGCCAGGAGGGAGTGATCAGCCTGGACCGGCTGGCGCGGCAGCACTCCTCCGCTCAAATGCAGGTCTGGGGGATCAGCCGCTCGCCCCAGGAAAAGCTGGCCGATTTCGCGGCCCGCAACCAACTGACCCTCCCGATCCTGATCGATCGGTCCAACGTGAGCGACCAATACCAGGCGCGCCTGATTTTGCCGACGGCCTGCATTCTCGGGCCGGGGCTGAAGATCATGGACCACCTGCAGGGCGGCGGCACCGCCGCCCAGATCATGCTGGTCCGGCTGGCAGAGCGCAACCTGCAGCGCAAGCAATTCCAGGTAGCAAAGCAGTTGAGCCAGGAGGTTCGGAAGAAGGACCCCGCCAACGCCGAGGCCCGCATGATCGCCGGCTACGCGGCGCTGAAGGAGGGCAACCTGCCGGAGGCCAAAGCCGCATTCCAGGAGATGGCGCAGGCCCAGGGGAAGAACCGGATCGCAGGCCAGGAGGGATTGGCCGGCGTCTACGCCAAGGAGGGCAATTTCGACCAGGCCATGGAACTGGTGCAAAAGGTCGAGCAGCAGGCGCCCGAGCGGGGGTTCGTGCACATGGTCAAGGGCGAGATTCTTTACGCCAAAAACCGAAAGCCCGAGGCCGAGGCTGAATTCCGCAAAGCAGCCGAGAAGGACACCGCCGCTTTCCAGAAAGCCGAAGCCTTGAATCGCCTGGGCCGGGTTCAGGCCAACGCCGGCCGATATAAAGAGGCGCGCGACCTTTACACCCGCGCCGTGGATATCAACCCCTATTATATCGAGGCCACCTCGAACAAGGGCACGGCCTACGAGAAAGAGGGGCGCTGGGCCGAAGCGCTCGAAGCCTACCGCCAGGCCCTGGCAGTGGACAAGCAGGACACCTTTGCGGGGGTGTTGGCCCGCCAGGCCCAGGAGCGGCTGGCCCTGCAGCAGGATGCGGAGCGCAAGAAACGCATGGACAACCTGGTCAAGGAATTGGCGGAGCGTTTCCGCACCCAGTCGAAAAGCCCCTCCGGCGGGGAGGACACCTGGACCTCCCGGCCGATGGTGATCACGTTCGTGGACGTGCAGGAGCGAGGAGGGCTGGGCGAGCGCGACGGGTTCGCCGGCGTCCTGACCGCCCACCTCACGGAGCAGTTGAACGCCTCCGGCCGGGTGCAGGTGGTCGAGCGCGCCCTGGTCGAACGGCTCCTGGAAGAGCTCAATTTAGGCACCTCGGAGCTGGCGGACCCCAACACGGCGCTGCGGCTGGGCCGGGTGCTCGCCGCCAAGCTGATCGGGACGGGAACCCTTCAGAACCTGCCGGGCGGCAGCATGGTCAACCTGAGGCTCGTCGACACCGAAACCTCCGTTATCGCCAAGGTGCTGGCCCGCCAGATCAAGAGCGCCGCGCCCTTGGAGAAAGAGTTCTTCCAGCTGAACCGCGAGATCCTGACCGCCGTCATCCAGGCCTATCCCCTCCAGGGATTTGTGGCCCGCGCGGAGGGCGGCCGGGTCATGATCAATCTGGGCGCCCGGCAGGGCGTCGTCCTGGGGACGCACTTCGAGGCCCTGCAGGAGCAGGAGCCGGTCGTTTACAAAGGCAAGACGCTGCAAAGCGCGCCGCTGGCGGTCGCCCAGTTGAAAGTCGTCCAGGTGGAGCCGGATCTCTGCTTTGCGGAGGTGGTCCGCCAGGAAAGACCCGTACGCCAGGATGACAAGGTGCGGGAAAAGCTGAGCTCCGTTCAATAGGAATATGGCAGGGGCATTCCGGAGAGATTTTCATTTGGCGGCGGTGCTGGCGCTCTGCCTGATCGGCTGGCCGGCGGCCGGTCTGCCGTCGCCGGCGGAAAGTGCCGCGGTGGCGGTCTTCGACTTTGAGGAGCTCGGCCCGGGACACCCGGCGGCTGCCGGCATGGGCGAGCTGCTGGCAGGGCAGGTGGTCGATGCTCTGAAGGAGTCCCGCCGCACGGTGGTGGAGCGGCAGCAGCTGCTGCTCGCGCTCGAGGAGTTGAAGCTCGGATCCTCCGACCTGGCGGATCCCGCCACGCGGCTGCGAATCGGCAGGGTGGTGGGCGCGAACCAGATGATTTTCGGATCCTTCATGGCACTGGGCGGAGTCATCCGCCTGGATCTGCGCCTGGTGGACGTGGAGACCGGGCGCGTCCTCAAAGCCAGCGAGCGCTCGACCCGGGACTCGGATCCGGCGGAGTGGATGCGCCTGGCGCGGGAGGCGGCCAAGGCCCTGTACTAGCAGTATTTCAGGCCGAGGAGGCCGGGTGCCGGCCGGCGGCGGAACGCGGCAGCGCCGGGATCATCGCCATTTCTTCAGGATTCCCCCCAACCCCCTTTTGCCGGGTGCGGGGGAGGAGGGAGGGCGTTGATCTCCGGGCACCGGAGGCTCCGGCAGCGGGTCGGTCTTGCCGAGGAAGGGCTCTTCGATTTCAGCCAGGCGGCCGGATCCCAGGAAGCGGAAGGAGGGGCCTCGCGGGCTGAGTGAAAGGCAGTCGTTTTCGGCGAGCGGCGCCTGGAGGTCTATCGGGCGGTCATTGATGCGCACCAGGTGCTTTCCGGTCAGGTCTTTGACCCAATAGCGTTCCTGCGTGAAAAAAAATTGGGCGTGCTGATCGAGGAGCCCGGGGTGTTCGACCCTGAAATGGCAGGAGGCCCCTTTGCCCAAGGTGATGGGCAGTTCTTTGAACGATCGCAGGGTCGGGCCGAACTGGATGATCAGCGGCACGTGGGCTCTCGCGACAGACACCTCTGCCGCGGCCGGTGGCTCGCGGAACGCGGGCGGCGCAGCGTGCAAGGCCGGCCCCGGCGGCGGGGAGGGAGGGGATGAACGCGGCGGTTCGTGTTTCGCAGGCGCGAAGACCGGCGGTGGTGGCGCCTCCGCTGCCTCATAGGGTGCATCGACGACGGTGGAGAGAAAGCTGACCTTGGGGCCGCCTTCGGCGAACATGAGGACATCGCCGTCTTTCAGAAAAACCTCACCCCCCGGCTTGCCGTTGACGAAGGTGCCGTTGCTGCTTTCATCGATCAGCTTGAAACGATTGCCTTCGCGGACGATCCGCGCGTGCCGGCGCGAGATGATTGCCAGCTCCTTGGGAAAACAGATGCTGCAGGAGGGGTTGCGCCCGATCGAGATTTCAGGGTCGGTGAACTCCTGGATCTGGCCCTGCAGCGGGCCGACGATATGTACGATCTGAACCTTGATGACCGGGACCTTATTCATGAGAGCGCTCGTATGCGGTTTTCCCGCTCCCGGAGCCGGGGGCGGATCGGCGGGCTCGGGTTTTCATCAGACGGGTGGCCGGCAGCCCGCGTGGCAGGAGCCCCCAGGGCCGTCTGCCCATTCGGTTCATACCAGTCTTTTTTGAAGAACTCAACTGCACGGCGTCCTTCGGCGGCTCAGGTGATATCGCCGCGGCGTCAGCCGGCGTTCGGGTGAACCATGCCGTATTCGCTTGCTTGTAGCGCGCGTTCGGAGATCGGCCTGCATCGCAAGACGAACGAAGATGCCGTTCGGGTCGACCTCGAGGGGGGGTTCTGCCTGGTGGCGGACGGGGTCGGGGGAGGAGCGGCCGGGGAGGTGGCCAGCCGTCTCTTTGCCGACACGGCAGTGGAAATCTTCGGCAAGGCCACGGACCGCGACGAGGCCGGGGTCCTTGCACGCGTCCAGGAGACCTTCCGGCGCGCCAACTTGAGGGTGCGTGAACATGGCTCCCACAACCCCCTCCACCGGGGTCTGGGGTGCACCGCGGACCTGATGGCCTTTCACCCCCAGGGGTTTGTCCTGGGACACCTGGGAGACAGCCGCACCTACCGCCTCCGCGACCATCACCTGATGCAGCTGACCAAAGATCATTCGTTGGTTCAGCACCAAGTGGATTCGGGTCTCATTTCCCGGGACGCCGCCCGCACCCACCCCATGCGGCATGTGATTCTCAGGGCCGTGGGCGGCGAGGATGAGATCAGTCTCGACCTCATTCGCGGGCCGATCAACTCGAAGGACCTGTTCCTCTTGTGTTCGGACGGATTGACGGATTTTGTGGATGACGGCCGCCTGGCGGTCATCCTGGACGCGGAGGGCCGCCTGGAACAGAAGGTGGAGGCCCTGATCGAAGCTGCACTGGCGGCGGGTGGATATGACAACATCACGGCGGCATTGGTGTCGGTTGACTGACGCATTCCGCACGGGCGAGGCCAACCTGCGGCGAAACGAGTTGAATTCAACTCGATTTCGAAAGGAGGGGGAGATGAAATCGAAACGGATCAAATGGATTGCGGCATGCTGGATCTTGCCGGTTTTGTTCTTCTGGGCGGGCTGCTCGCCCCTGACACGAGGCAATATCCAGATGGACTTGAAAAATTATGAATCGGCGATGGCCCACTACCGCCGAGCGATAGAAAGCGACCCGACCGATTGGAGGGCCCATCAACAATTGGGGATCGCCTACCTGAAAACCGACCGGCCCCAGCAGGCGGCCGAGGCCTTCACCCGGGCCCTGCAGGTAAACCCCTCCGATCCGGTCTCCACCTTTCACCTCGCGGAAGCCTACCTGCAGATGGGGCAGCGCCGCAACGCGATCGATACTTTAGAGCAGTACCGCAATCCGTATAACCCCGAGGTCGAGCAGGAGATCAGGCGTCAGGTCACGCTGATGCAATTCTCCGAAGCGATCCAGGAGGCGCGCCGGGCACTGGCGGAAGAGCGCCGCTTGAAGCCGAGCGACATCCGGCAGGGAACCGTCGCCGTTTTCAACTTCAAAGACACCAGCGCCGATCAAAGCCTGCGCCCCCTGCAGAAAGCGCTGGCCACCCTGATCATGAGCGATCTCTCCAAGGTGAGCGCGCTCCAGGTGCTGGAGCGGCTCCAGGTGCATTTTCTGCTGGCGGAAATGCAGCTCGGCCAGACCGGCATCGTCGAGGAGGCCAACGCGCCCCGCATGGGCCGGCTCTTGGGGGCTGAAAGCCTGGTGGTCGGCGCCCTCGCCCGCGGCAGCCTGAAGGTGCAGGCCGGGGTCGCCTCGACCTCCCGGCAAAGCATCATCGGATCGGTCGCCGCCCAATCGCCCGTGGAGGAGTTTTACAAGTTGGAGAAGGAGATCGTCTACCAACTGCTGAAAGTTTTGAAAGTCCCCTATACGCCGCAGGAAGAGAAGCTTTTCAGCCAATATCACACGAAAGAATTGCAGGCCGTCGTCTATTTCGGCCAGGGATTGGAGGCATTCGACGCCGGCCAGTGGTCGGAGGCGGCTCAATTTTTCCGTAAGGCGCAGGAGGCCGATCCTGATTTCGAGCTTGCGCGCCTGTATCGCGGCGCCTGCCCGGGGGTGGACGCGCCGGGGATCGCGGCGCTGGGGCAAATGACGGCAGCGAACTCCCTGACCGCCCTCAGCGCAGCGGTGGCAGGGGCAGCGGCGGAAGGAAGTGCGAGTGCGGCGACAGGAGATGGACCCGGTGACTCCGGGCCGGCGCCCGCGGGAGCGGGAGGAGTTTCCGTCAACTGGTAGAGGGGCTATTTCTTCAGGATCACCGGGCGGGGCTCGTATCGGCCGGAGGAGACCTGCTCCCAGAAGCTCTTTTCGTCCTCCATCCACTGCGAGCCGAACTTCTTGTTGAAGGCACATCCTCGAGGAAGGCGGGGATCTCGAACATCTTCTCCTTGGGGATGTAGGCGCGGGCGCCCATCTCGACCGCCTGCTTCAAGTCGGCCGCGGAGAAGGCGTGGGCGGTCAGCATGACGGTGGGAAAACCGAGGTGGACCGAGGCGTTCAACAGATCGAACCCCCGCACCCCCATGATGTCCAGGATCACCGCATCGTAGGTCCAGGAGCGCAGCAAGTGGTAGCCGGTCTCGTAGTCCTGGGCGCGGTCGAGCACGAGCCCCTCGTTCTCCGTCAGGATCTCCTCCAGCGTGTCGAGCACATCCGGCTCGTCGTCCACGGCCAGGATGCGTTTGTCTTTCAGAATTTCCGAGGCCATTACGTTTTGTCTCCTGTCCGGAGTTGAGGCGTCTTCTCCTTGGAAATCTTGCGGCGCTCCTCGTCGCGCACCTCGCGGCGCAGCAGCTTTCCGACCTTGGACTTGGGCAGCATGTCCCGGAACTCGACGTAGGAGGGCACCTTGTAGGCCGCAAGCCGGTCCCGGCACCATTGCAGGAGCTCGGTGCCGCCCACCCCGCGCGCATCCTCCTTGAGCACCACGATCGCCTTGATCCGCTCGCCCACCTTGCGGTCGGGGATCCCCACCACACAGGCGCCGATCACCGTCGGGTGGTCCTGGAGCACCGCCTCCACCTCGGAGGCCGAGACCCGGTAGCCCTTGTGCTTGATGATGTCCGCCGAGCGCTCCACGTAGATCAGCTCCCCGGAGGGCTGCGCGCTGACGAAGTCCCCCATGCGGCACCAAGTGCGACCCGCGACGGAAACGAAGGTCCGGCGGGTCTCCTCGGGCTTTTGGTAGTACTCCTTCAGCGTGTAGTCGGAGGTGACGAGGAGCTCCCCGCTCTCCCCCTGGGCGACGGGGGCCAGCGTCTCGGGATCGACCACGAGACAGGCCCGGCTTTTCAACGGGTAGCCGATGGCCCGCGGGCTAGGCTCCTCCCCGATCCGGCTGTAGGCCACATGGCCCACTTCGGTCGAGCCGTAGACCTGGTAGATAGGAATGCCGCAGCGCTCGCGCCAGCGCTCCTTGACCTCCTCGGGCAGCACGTCGCCGCCGCAGAAGCAATATTTGAGGGAGTCCAGCCGGTAGAGTTCGAAGCGGTCGTTCTCCAGAATCATGCGGTAGAGCGCCGGCACCCCGAGGAGCCATCGCACCCGGTGGCGCTGGATCGACTCCAGGATGGAGTCCACCTCCGGCACCGGCATGATGGTGACCCATGAAGAGTCCGAGCGCCATGATGTGGAAGAGCGGATTGACGGCAATGTAGGTGTCGCCGCCCTCCTTGAGGTGGTCTCCCGCCACCTCTTCGGTGACGTCGTTCACGTAGGAGGTCATCCCGATGTGGGTGCCGGGAACCCCCTTGGGGAAGCCGGTGGTGCCGCCGGTGTAGAGGATGTAGGCGAGATCGACGGCGGGGTCGATCGGGGCCGGGGCCGCAATGGGGGCGTGGCCGAGCAGGGCCCGGAAG
>JALOOS010000117.1 GCA_025454275.1 Desulfobacterales bacterium
GGATTCGGGATAGGTCGTCCGCTGCCAGTTCTTGGTGGGCAGGGTGCCCGTGGCGCTGATGGAATTGTAGAAACCGGGGGTCCCGAAAGGCTTCAGGAGGCCGAAGGTGAACGCCTCGGCCTGGATCTGCTCCCGGGCCTTTTCCGCGGCGGCCTTCAGTGCCTGGGGGTCGGCCACGGAGACCTCGCGGGTGCCCACCACCCCGATGGCCTTCAGGTTTTTGGAGCCCAGCATGGCCCCGCCGCCACCGCGGCCGGCGGCGCGGTGCTTCTGGGTCATGAGAGAGGAGAAGCGGACCCCGTTCTCCCCGGCGGGGCCGATGGAAATGACCTGGGCGCCGCCGCCCATCTTTTCCCTTATATAGTCTTCCGTGGGCGAAACCCGCTTTCCCCACAGCCCCGAGGCGTCCTCGATGCTCACCCGATCATCCTGGATGCGCAGCCATACCGGTTTGGGGGCCTTGCCCTTGACCAGCAAGAGGTCATACCCCGCCTTTTTCAGGGCCGGCGCAAAATGCCCGCCCACGTTGGCGATCCCCAGCGTGGTGGTGGCCGGCGAGCGGAACACCACCACCAGCCGGCCGCCTTCCGGGGCCGTCGTCCCGTTCAAGGGACCGGTGGCGAAGATGACCGGGGTCTCCGGATCGGATGGATTCCGGGAGGGGTCGACGTAGTCGCAAAACAGCCGGACGGCCAATCCCTCGCCTCCCAGAAAATCTTCATACCAGGGGGCGGGGATGTCCCGGACTTCCGTGGAACCGTTAGACAAGTCAACCATCAAGACTTTTCCCATATATCCTTTCATGGAGCCCTCCTTTGTTCGGTTGATTTGGGTTTCTGGTTCGATGAAAAGCGGTCCCAAGCGGGCGGCTTCACGCTTGAATGCCGGATCGAGGCTCCGGCCGGGTCAGGACACCCATCGGGTCTTCCCTCCCGAAGTCAGTTCGGCGTTTGACGTCTCGTCCAAGCATTCTTGGACGAATCCGGTGTCGAAGCTTCCCTGCGCGAATCTGGGGTGATTCAGAATATGCAGGCTCGTCGCTATGTTGGTCTTGACCCCTTCGATGCGGATATGACTCAACGCAGCGACCAAATGCCCAATGGCCGCGGATCGGGTCGCATCCCAGGAGATGACTTTGGCCAGGAGCGGATCGTAGTAAGGGGGGACGACGCAGTTGTCCTCAAGCGCGTGATCGATGCGCAGATGCCGACTGGCCTCGGGCAGCAGCGCTCGTCGGATGACGCCGGGCGAAGGCAAGAAGGTGACCGGGTCCTCGGCGTAGATCCGCGCCTCGATCGATGATCCCCGGCTTCTGATGTCGCTCTGGAGGAGGGCGAGCGGCTCACCCGCCGCGATGCGTATTTGGTGCTTCACGATGTCGATCCCGGTCGTGAATTCGGTGACGGGATGCTCGACCTGCAGACGGGCGTTTATTTCCATGAAGTAGTAGTCGCCGTCCTGCGACCGCAGCCCCTCGATGGTCCCGGCGCCGTTGTAGCCCAATTTCAGGACGAAGTTCCGGGTGTGCTCGAAGATTTCTTGCCGGTCTTCGGCGGTGACGATCGTGGAAGGGGCTTCTTCGACGACCTTTTGGTGCCGGCGCTGGATCGAGCATTCGCGCTCGCCGAGACAGACGCAGTTCCCCTGCCGGTCGGCCAGGAACTGAACTTCGATGTGGCGGGGTTTGGAGACGACCCGTTCGATGTAGCAGGCCGGGAAGCCAAACGCCATCTGCGAAATGCTGGCGGCGCGTTTGAACACCTCCGGAACCTGCGCTTCGCTTTCTATGACTTCGATTCCCTTGCCGCCGCCGCCCTTGTCCGGCTTCAAGAATAGAGGATAGCCGAAGCGGCGGCCGTATGCGACAATCTCCCGCTCGTCGGTTGCCGGGGCCAGGGTTCCCGGGACGACCGGAACCCCGACCTCGTCGGCCACCTGCCGGCAGTAGCATTTCGAACTGATGGCCCGCAGGAGCTTGGCGTCGGGGCCCACCCAGGCCAATCCCGCCCGCTCCACCGCCTCCGCGAAGGCGCCGCGCTCGGAGAGAAAGCCGTATCCCGGGTGGACGGCGTCCGCTCCGGTTTCCCGGGCCGCCTCGATGAGGGCGGCGATGTTCAGATAGCTGCGAAGGGGGTTGGCCGGCCCGATCAGCACGTTTTCATCGGCCTGCCGCACGTAAGGGGACTCGCGGTCGGCCTCGGAGCAGACGGCCACGGTGGCGATTCCCATCTCGCGGCAGGTCCGGATGATCCGGCTTACGATTTCTCCGCGATTGGCGATCAGCAACTTGCGAATCATCGCGCCCCCCTGAAAAGATCCAGCCGCAGATCAGACATCCAGCACGACCATCGGATCCCCGACCTGCAGTTCGTCCCACTCCTTGACCAGGATTTTCTTGACGACCCCCTCATGCTCGCTCAGCACCTTGATCTCCGTTTTCATGCAGTTGATCACGGCGACTTCCTGGCCTTTGGACACCTTGTCTCCCTCGTTGACCACCACGCGCGCCGTCAGGCCCGGCATGATGGCCGTTACATTCGTCTCCATGAGTTCCACCTTCCTTTCGCGCCGTCATAGGGTTCCTTGGGCCCGCATCACGTCAAGGAGTTTTCGGTGAGCAACTTCTTCTGGTCGACCCGCGCCCGGGTGGCTTCCGCCTGGGTCGCCACCTGGAACTTGATGAAATCCCGGTTGGGGGTGCCCTGCCCGACCTTCCACAGATCCGCGTTGATCACGCTCAAGGCGCACATGTAGCCGCCGAGCGTCGGGCCGTCGGCAATCAGCAGCACGGGCGTGTTGCCGCAGATATTGAGGGCCCCCCGCATGGCGTAGGCATGGTCGATGATGTTGGACGGATGGCTGCCGCCGACGCCCCCGTCCGGCCGCGCGAAGAAGCTGTCCGGCAGTGCTTCGAGGCGATAGGCCGACCGGTTGGAGGTGTGCTGGATCTTGAAGGAGTGGCTGAACAGGTAGTCCATTCCCGCCGCGGTGACGTAATCGGGCGAGGTGTTCGGGCCGGGGATCGCCCGCAAGGTCCACTCGCGGGGGTAGGGCGGGATCAGCTCTTTCCGGACCCTGCGGCCGATCACCTCCCGGAGGCTCCGGGAGGGCTTCAGCAGGCGGACCACGTCGCCGTCCGCGAGCTTGCGCCCCTCATAGCCGCCGTAGCTGCCGAAGATGCAGGTGGACTTGCTGCCCAGATAGGGTGTTACGTCTACGCCGCCGGCGACCGCCAGATACCACCGGAAACCGAACTGACCGATGTGGGAAAACTTGATGACGTCGCCCGGCTTCACTTCCAGGGATTCCCACATCGGGATTTCTTTGCCGTTCAGCAGGGGCGCCTTGGGCGTGCCGGTCACCGCGATGGCCGTATTCAGGCCGAACTCGGCCTCGAAAAAGCCGCCGGTAACTTCAAAGGCGGCTTCCCCCGGCGGGTTGCCCACCAGCAGGTTGGCGAATCCCAACGCCACGTTGTCGAAGGCCCCCGACGGCGCCATGCCCTTGCCCAGAAAGCCCAGTCGTCCCGGCCAGTCCTCAACCAACGTCTCGATCCCGCCATTGATGACCTTGAGCATATCGTTCCCTCCTTAGTCTCGAAGTTAGAGCCGGGGCGCTTTCTTGACACCTTCCGCCTGCTTCGCCTTGAGTTCGTTGATGCCGTTTTGAACTTCGGCGCTGTGGTACCAGGCGAGATAGTCCTTCACCACGATTTTCCCGGACTCGGTCCGGTAGGTGTAATCCGTTTTATCGTGCACGTGCTCGTGGATGCGGAGGATGTCGGCCTCGGTGGTTTCATGAAAGCGGACTCGGTCCGCCGGCCGGTAAAGGAAGGGGCCGTCCTTGAACATCGGATGCTTCTGGCTGAACTGGAAGACCGGGATCGTGCGGCCGAAGAGCTGGTAGCCGCCGCCCGTCGGCGTGGTGTAGGTGAACACGCACGGGCCGCCGATCCCGACGGCGGCCTCGGGAGTCCAGGTCCGCGGCGGGTTGTATTTGGGGACCACCAGCGCGCACCGCGGATCGGTCGGCCACAGGAAAGCGCCCCCGGGCCAGAAACCGCCGCCGCTGTTGAACCATTCCGTTCCGAGGATCATGTTCTTGGCTTCCTGAACGGAGACGCCGTTGCAAAGCGCCATGTACTGCAGGTTGTAGCCGTCGATGATGTTGGGGGCGCCCGGGCGGACCTCCTTGAGGTATTTCTCCACGGCTTTCCTGGTCTCGGAATCCTCGAACGCGATGGGCAGGTGGATGATGCGCGATTCGAGCACGACGTCATCGATGGTCGGCATCGAATCTTCCGCCTCCTTGATCTTGGCGATGAGCGAGGCGACATCCAGCGCCTCGGGATCGAAGTGAAACAGATTGGTCCTCAGGCCGGGGACGGTCTCGATCAGCCCCTTGATCTTCTTGGCGTGGATGATGTCGTTGACCGCCAGCATGCGGAACGAGTCCTGAAGCGCGGCGCGCTGAGCGCGTCCGTACTCCATCTGCAGAAACCCGTCCCCGGCCTGCCGGAAGAGGACTTCCAGCCGGGTTTCGGTGGCAGGCATGCTGTCCAGGATGACGTTGAAGTTGCCTTGAGTCATGGCCTCGCTCTCCTTTCGAATGTGGTGGATCACGATGGACGCCGGGGCTTCCCTTCCCCCCGAATCGATCACGGCGGCGGAGAGCACACGGTGAGCCCCGCCGCTTCGAGGCCGCTGCGAACGGCGCTTACAATCTCGAGCGCCCCCGGGGTGTCGCTGTGAACGCAGACCGAGCCTCCTTCGATGGCGATATCGCTTCCGTCCACGGCCTTAACCTTTTTCTCCTTGATCATGCGCAACACCCGGGCGGTTACGTCCGCCGGAGCGTGCGCCGCGTGCTGGCGCGTGATGACGAGGTTCCCCTGGGAGTCATAGCCGAGGTCGGCGTAAAGCTCGAATACGGTGCGCAACCCCGAACGGGCCGCGACCTCCGCGATGACGCCTTTTTTCATGATGTAAAGATAAAGATCGGGGTGAATGTCCTTGACGGCCTGGCAGACGGCCTGAGCGATTTCCTCGCGGCGATGCGACATGCCGTACAGGGAGCCGTGCGGTTTGACATGGTGCAGTTTCATTCCGGCGGCCTCGACAAAGGCTTTCAACGCGCCCACCTGATAAAGCACGATGCCGTAAACCTCGTCCGGCGTCAGGTTGATCTCGCGTCGGCCGAACCCCTGCAGATCCGGCAGGCCGGGATGGGCCCCGATCTGAACCCCGTCGCGCTTGGCGTACGCCACGGTCTTCTGCATCACGGTGGGGTCTCCCGCATGAAAGCCGCAGGCCACGTTCGCGCTGGTGATCCGCTTCATGAAGGCGTCGTCGTTGCCCATCTGGTAGAGGCCGAAGCTTTCCCCCATGTCGGCATTGAGGTCGATTGGCATCATTCCCTCCTCCGGTTTAATTTTTCGGCGCGCCCTTATCGTCCCACCCGTGCAGGCGGTAGTAGTCCTGGAGCAGCGTCTCCATCTCGGCCGCGGTGATCACCTTGCCGGTGTCCTGCAGCGGCCGGTGCAGGAAGGGGGGCAGGCGGTCGTCGGCGGGCGTCAGGCCCTCGCGGAGATTGAACCTGCGGATGAGGTCGGCCACGGCCAGGGCCTTTTCCTTGAGGGCCTTCTCGCCGGCGTCGAGGCCGGTCACCAGCCGGATCACTTCTTCGAGCCGGTCCCACTGGTAGAAGTCCCGGTAGAAGCGGCAGAGCACCAGGGTGTCGAAGACGGTCAGGCGGCTTTCGAACTCCAGGAACAGCTCGGCCTTGCCGGCGATCTGGTCGGGCGGAATCATGCCGGCGAGCTCGGGCTTGTAGAAGGTGGCGCGCAGGTGGCAGGCCCCGCGGTCCGAGGTGCCGTAGGCCAGGCCCATGCCCTTGAGCGGCCGGGGGTCGTAGCCGGCCGGCTCCATGCCCTTCACGTGCACGGCGATGTCCTCCAGCCCCCAGACCCGGGCGGCGTGGCGGATGCCCTGGCTGAGGATCTCGCCGATCCCCTCGCGGCGGGCGATCATGCCGAGCAGCCGCGCGATGGCGTCCACGTCCCCGTAGTC
>JALOOS010000118.1 GCA_025454275.1 Desulfobacterales bacterium
GAGCTCGATCTCGGTCATCCCCTCGCGGATGAGCTCCGGGAGCGCCGCGGCCACCTTGTCCGAGTAGCGCGCCGCCTCGCGCATGAGCTCGATCTCGTAGGGGGACTTGACCGCGCGCTGGAGGCGGATTTCAGGGGAGACGTCGAGCAACTCGGCGCCTTCGAAGATGCCGGCGAGCAAAAGATAGAGGTTGGCCGGCAGGACGTCGAGCTCAAGCCCCAGCCGCCTCGGCCGCGCAAGGCCCAACCGGCCGAGAATCTGGGGGATCTTTTTGGGGCTCGCCAGGCGCACGATCCGTGAGAGGGGGGATTCCGCCTGCGCCCGCTTGAGGACCTTGTTCACCATCAGGAGCGCCTCCCCCTCGGCCGGCACGTAGAGGTGGGCCTGCTGGATGGTCCCGCTGTAATAGAAAAGATCCGCTTTCTGAAGGATCAGGGCCGCATCGATCCCTTTCGTGCGCAGGGTTGCCTGAAGGCCGCCGATGCGGGCGGCGATTTCGGTTTCCGGAGTGTTGAGCAAACGGTCGAACATGGCGGGCTCCCCAAGGGTTGGGTTTCGGGTATGGGCCGACAATTAAAACTTTAAAATACTAAAATGGCACTTTCCATTCAAGGAATTCCTAGCAAACCCGGGAAAGGGACGTGAATTTTCACAAAACTGTGCTATTTATTACCGATAGTATTCAGGCGATACAACACCGCGACGGATGGGGGGATTCGGAAAAGAGAGCCCCGCCGGCTGCGTTGTGAAAGGGTTAATCGATGCTGAAGAGATCGCAGAGCACGGACCCGCCGCTGGCTGAGGTGACAGAGCTAAGGCGGCAGCTGGCGCAGCTCGAGCAGGAACTGCAGGAATGTAGAAGAGCCGAGGCGGCACTTCGCCAGAACGAGGAGCAGTTTCGCCTGCTGGCGGAGAATGCCCCCGGGGTGATCTATCTCTCGCGCAACGATGAACGCTACACCTGTTTCTTTCTGAACGACGAGGTGGAACGGCTCACCGGCTACGGCAAAACGGAGTTCCTGGAGGGCGGCCTGACGTTTACCGATTTCACTCATCCCCAGGACATGGAATGGATCCCGTCGCTCGTTCGGTCGGCGCTGGCCGAGCGAAAACCCTTCCACTACTTTTTCCGACTTCGGCACCGTTCGGGTGAGTGGCGCTGGGTGGAAAAGTTCGGGGTGGGAGTCTTTCGGGGTGATGAACTGCTTTTCATCGAAGGTTTTCTCGTCGATGTCACTGAACGCAAAAAGGCCGAGGAGGCCCTGGCGGCATCCGAAGAGAGGATGCGGCTCATCATCGAATCCTCTCCCATCGCCATCCGCATTGTCCAGAACGAACGATATGTTTATGTCAACCCTGCCTGCGTGGCGATGTACGGCTATGAGTCTGCGGCGCAGATTATAGGTTTTCGCGAGGAAGAGCTTTACGCGCCCCACTATCGCGACCTCGTCCGCCAGCGCCAGAAAGACCAACTGGCGGGAAGAGCGGTTCCGCCGAGCTACGAGGCGAAGGGGATAAAGAGGAGGGGGGATTCCTTCGAGATCGCCGTATGGGTCACTCGCGTCGATCATCTGGGCGAACCCGCCCTGCTCAGCTTCGTGATCGACACGAGCCTTGAGAAATCACTCCAGACCCAGCTTCTCCAAGCTCAGAAGATGGAAGCGGTCGGCACGCTTGCGGGTGGAATCGCCCACGATTTCAACAACCTGCTTCACGCGATCCAGGGCCATGCGGAGCTGCTTCTGCTTGGAACATCCGGAAGGGCACCAGGCGACGATGAATTGAGGCAGATCATCAAGGCTGCCAAACGGGGCAGCGAGCTCACCCGCCAGCTTCTCTCCTTCAGTCGCAAGATGGAGAGCAGAAAGCGTCCCATTGATGTCAACCACGTCATTCATGAAACCACCAGCCTTCTTCAGCGCACCATACCCAAAATGGTCTCAATCGACCTGCAACTCACCCCTGAGCTGCATGCGGTGGGGGCCGATCCGTTTCAGATCGAACAAGTCCTGATGAACCTTGCGGTAAATGCCTCGGACGCCATGCCGGATGGAGGCCGGCTCACGATCAAAACCGAGAACATTGCATTGGACGAAACCTTCTGCCGAAAACATTCCGGATTGACGCCGGGGGATTACGTCCTGCTGTCCATAGAAGATACGGGCCGAGGCATGGACGATAACATAAGGGAACACATTTACGAGCCCTTTTTCACCACCAAAGGGCCCGGTAAAGGTTCAGGCCTCGGCCTGGCGATCGTCTACGGGGTCATAAACAGCCATGGCGGCACGATTGAGTGTTTCAGCCGGGTCGGGGTCGGCACCGTTTTCAAGATCTTCCTGCCGGCGGTCGGTGCAACCCCGGTCGATGAGGAACCCCTGGTGGTGCCGGAGGTCGTTGGCGGGACCGAGACCATCCTCATCGTGGATGATGAGGAGCCTGTTCTTGCATTGGGCCGGCAAGTGCTCAGCCGTTTCGGCTATAAGGTGCTGACGGCATACGACGGGGAGGGCGCGCTGAGCATCTACGGGGAGCATCGCGGCCGGATCCATCTCGTTATTCTCGACCTGCTCATGCCCGGGATGGGCGGCAAGCGCTGCCTCGAAGAGTTGATTAAAATGGACCCAGCGGTCAAGGTGTTGATCGCGAGCGGATTTTCCCCCGATCCCCCCACCCACCTTCTGATCACCATCGGAGCGCAAGGGTTCCTCAACAAACCCTACGAGATAAGCGAGATGCTTCAGGCGGTCCGAAAGATTCTGGATCAGAAGTAGCCGCTCAGCCTTAAGTCACCCGGCCCGCCAACAGCGCACCCGGTGATCCTCGCCGGCCCGGACCCACTCGCCATCGAAGCGGTCGCAGCGCTCATCGGCCTCCGGACAGCGCGGCCGGAAGCGGCATCCCGCGGGCGGGGCGGCCGGCTCCTCGGGCAGCTCCCGGGCGGCCGCCTGGATCCCCCTGGGGGCGTCGATGTCCGGCACCGCCGCGAGCAGGGCGTGGGTGTAGGGGTGGAGCGGGCGTTCGAATAGCGCCTCGGCCGGCGCCTCCTCGACGATCCTTCCCCGGTACATCACCGCGACCCGGTGGCAGAGGTAGCCGACCACGTTCAGGTCATGGGTGATGAAGAGGTAGCTCAGGTCGAGCCGGTCCTGCAGGTCTTTGAGCAGGTTGATGATCTGGGCCTGGATCGAGACGTCGAGGGCCGAAACCGGCTCATCGCAGATCACAAGCGAGGGTCCCACGCTGAGCGCGCGCGCGATGCCGATCCGCTGGCGCTGCCCGCCGCTGAACTCGTGGGGGTAGCGGTCCACGGCGCGCGCGGAGAGCCCGACGAGGGAGAGCAGCCGCTCGGTCTCCCCGGCCGCGGCGCTGCGGTCCCGCACCCCGACCGTGCGCAGCCCCTCGGCCAGGATCTGGCCCACGCTCATGCGGGGGTTGAGCGAGCCGTAGGGATCCTGGAAGACGATCTGGATCCGCCGGCGCAGGGGTTTCATCCGGGCATCGGTGAAGGCGGAGATGTCGGTGCCGTCGAAGAGGATCCGGCCCTCGTCGCTCGGCAACAGCTTCAGGATCATCCGGGCGAGGGTGCTCTTGCCGCAGCCGCTCTCGCCCACGAGGCCCAGGGTTTTTCCCCGGCCGATCGCAAGCGATACCCCGTCCACTGCCCGCACGTGGCCGGTCGTGCGCTGCAGGAACCCTCTGCGCACCGGGAAGGACTTCTTCAACCCTTCGACTTTCAGGATATCCGCCGGCCGAGGTGCGTCCGTGCTCATGGGGTCATCTCCACAGACCGGCGGCCACCGGGCAGCGCGCTGCGTGGCCGTCCGTGAATAGGCAGAGGGCCGGCGGTTCGGTGCGGCAGAGGGCGAGGGCCTTTTCGCAGCGGGGGTTAAACGGGCAGCCCGGAGGCTTGTGCGCCGGGTGCGGCACCGAGCCCGGGATGCTGTAAAGCCGCCGGCCGCGCTTGCGGCGGTGCGGGAGCGAGGCGAGAAGGGCTCGGGTGTAAGGGTGGCGGGGCTCGCGCAGGATGGCGGCGGCGGGTCCGTGCTCGACGATGAGCCCGGCGTACATCACGTAGACCCGGTCGGCGATCTGCGACACCACTCCGAGGTCGTGGGTGATGTAGAGGACCGCCATGTCGCGGGCGGCCTGAAGCCTCGTCAGAAGCTTCAGGATCTGGGCCTGGATGGTGACGTCGAGCGCCGTGGTGGGCTCGTCGGCGATCAGAAGCTCCGGGCCGCAGGCGAGGGCCATGGCGATCATCACCCGCTGGCGCTGCCCCCCGCTCAACTGGTGCGGGTAGTCTCTGAGGCGCTCGGCGGGCCGGTCGATGCCGACATCCTGGAGCAGCCGCACCGTGGCCGCATGGATCTCCTCCGGCCCCAGGCTCGTGTGGATCTGCAGCGGTTCGGCGATCTGCTCGCCGATCGTGAGAACCGGGTTGAGCGAGGTCAGGGGCTCCTGGAACACCATGCCGATCTTGCGGCCGCGGACCGCCTCCATGGCAGCGTCGTCCAGAAGAAGAAGGTCGCGGCCCCCAAAGAGGATTCGGTCCCCTTCCACCCGGCCGGGCGGGCGGGGGACGAGCCCCATGACGGCGAGGGCCGAGACGGTCTTGCCGCAGCCCGACTCCCCCACCAGGCAGACGTTCTCCCGCCGGCGGACTTCGAAGCTGACCCCGTCCACCGCCCGGGCGATCTCCTCCTCCCCGTGGAAGTGGACGCTCAGGTTCTCGACCGAAAGGAGTTTTTCGGTATCGGTTGCCATCGCCGCGCCTCAGCTCCGCTCCCGCAGCCGGGGGTTCAGCACGTCGCGCAGCCCCTCGCCGAAAAGGTTGAAGGCCAGCACGACGAGCAGGATCGCCACCCCGGGGATGAAGGTGAGCCAGGGGGCGTCGAAGATGAACCGCTTGCCGTCGGAGAGGATGTTGCCCCAGGTGGCGTGCGGCGGCGGCACTCCGAAGCCGAGAAAGCTCAGCCCGGCCTCGGTCAGGATGGCCGAGGCGATGCCGATCGTGGCCGAGACCAGTACCGGGGCGATGGCGTTCGGGGTGATGTGCCGGAAGATGATGCGGAAATCCCCCAGGCCGAGTGCGCGGGCGGCCGCCACGAAATCGAGCTCGCGCAGCGTTAAAAACTCCGCCCGCACGAAGCGGGTGGTGCCCTCCCAGCTCGTCAGCCCGATCACGATCATGATGGTGTACATGCTCGCCGGGAGCAGGGCCACGACGGTCAGAATCAGGAAAAAGCTCGGAAAACAGAGCATGATGTCGACAAAGCGCATGATCAGGGTGTCCACCAGCATGACCCGTCCATGGAGCAGCCGCACCGGACGGGGCGGCGCGCTCCAGTGGCGGAACCCCCAGGGCGAGAGCGCGAAGAAGAGCCAGGCATGGCCGAGAATCAGCAGGGCCGCTCCCGCCTCGATCCGGCCGGAAACAAGGAGAACCCCGCCGGCGGCCAGGGCCACGGTGATCAGCACCTGCTCCAGGCGGATCGGCCGGTGGCCGTAATAACCCGCGATTGCCCCCAGAAAAATGCCGATGACCACGGCGATACCCACAGCCACGAACCCCACGGTGAGCGAGACCCAGGCCCCCTGGAGCATGCGCGCGAATACGTCGCGGCCCAGATCGTCGGTGCCGAACAGGTAAACCCCGAACGGGGGGGTCTGGTTCGGGGAGAGCACATCGAGCCGGGGGGCGGCAAGCGGCGGGCGCAGCTTTTCGGGAAGCCTCACCATGGCCGGGTCGAACACCGGCCGGTCGCCGGAGGTGAGGAAGAGGCCCGCCAAGGCGACGGCAAAAAAGGCGATGAAGACCGCGAGCCCGGCCAGAGCCAGGCGGTTTCTGCGAAAGAGGCGCCAGAACTCCTCGAACCGGGAGTGGTGCGGGGCCGTTGGCTCTTCCAGGCCGGCGGGCGGCAGTCGGTCGGAGCGGCTCACAGGCGGATCCTCGGGTCCACGATGACGTAGAGCAGATCGGAGATGAAGGTCCCGATCAGCACCAGCACGGCGGCGATGAAGTTGATGGTCAGGATGATGACCGAGCCGCCGATCAGTCCGGGCAGCACCAGGCCGAACATGGTGACGAAGGGCAAAAGGGCGTTTCGGAGCGCATGCTTGTAGTGCACCATCTCCCAGGGCAGCCCCTTCGCCCGGGCCGTACGCACGTAGTCCTGCCCCTCCACCTCGAGCATCTGGCTGCGTACATAGCGGGATAGGACCGCAATCCCCCCGCTTGCCGCCAGGAGCGAGGGCAGCACCATATGCCAGATGCGGTCCATGGTTTGGGGCAGCCAGGGGACGTCCCACAGGCCGAAGGTCTGCATCCCGATGACCGACACCTGGAGATAGGTCACGACCAGGATGATGAGGACGTAGGCGAAGAAG
>JALOOS010000119.1 GCA_025454275.1 Desulfobacterales bacterium
TTCGGGGGCACGATCGAGTGCACCAGCAGCCCGGCCACCGCCCTTGGCAAACAGCGCGGGACCACGTTCACGGTCAAGCTGCCCGCGGCATAGAAGAAGCGGGCTCGGCAAAGCCGCGGGCTATCGGCTGGGCGCAACGCGTTCAGGAACCGATGGGAACCCCGCGACAGCGCCGGCGCTTAAATCCCCCCGGCCCCCTTTTAAAAAAGGGGAAGAGACGGCCGAACAGCCTGCCCATCCCCCTTGGCCAAAAGGGGGAGAGACGGCCGAACCACTTTTTTTCTCCCCCTTTGGCAAAGAGGGCCGGGGGGATTTGCCTTTAACCGGAGTTGCAGAACCCTCAAAGAGGAGGAGAGATGCCCGGCCGCATTCTGATCGTCGACGATGAAAAAGACATGCTCGCCCTGCTGCGGCGCATGATCATCGAGGAGCGGGACTACGAGGTCCTCACCGAGCACGACCCCGTCAAGGCCCTCGAACGTTTCCGGGCCGACCCGGTGGAGCTGGTGATAACCGACCTCAAAATGCCGGGCATGGACGGGATCCGGCTGCTGGAAGCCGTCAAGAAGACCGAACCCAAGACCGCTGTCATCGTCCTGACGGCCTTCGCCACCATCGAGACCGCGGTCGAGGCGACCCGGCAGGGGGCCTTGGACTACCTCACCAAACCTTTCCGGCAGGAGCGGCAGGAGCGGCTGCTGCTGACGGTCGACAAGGCCATGAGCTGGCAGGCGATGGTGCGCGAAAACCTGGCCCTGCGCCAAGCCCTGGCCGAAAAGGAGGGCTTCGCGGCCCTGGTCGGCGCCTCGGCCCCCATGCGCCTCATCTTCGAACGGATCCGCCAGGTGGCCCCCACCATGGGCACGGTCCTGATCACCGGCCCGAGCGGCACCGGCAAGGAGCTGGTCGCCCGGGCCATCCACCAGCACAGCCTGCGCCGCGACAAGCGCCTGGTGACGGTCAACTGCACCGCCATCCCCTCGGAGGTGCTCGAGAGCGAACTCTTCGGCCACGTGAAGGGCGCCTTCACCGGGGCCTGGAAGGACAAGAAGGGGCTGGTCGAGGAGGCGCACGAGGGCACCCTTTTCCTGGATGAGATCGGCGACCTCTCCCCGCAGCTGCAGACCAAGCTCCTGCGCCTGCTCCAGGAGGGCGAGTACAAGCCGGTGGGCAGTGTCGTGACCAGGAAGGCGGACCTGCGTTTTGTCGCCGCCACCAACCACGACCTCAAAGCCGACATCCGCAGCAAGCTCTTCCGCGAGGACCTCTACTACCGCCTCAACGTGATCCACTTCGAGCTGCCGCCCCTGCGGGAGCGCCGCGAGGACATCGAGCTCCTGAGCCGGCACTTCCTCGCCCAGTATGCCGCCGTCAACCGCAAGACGGTGACCGACATTGCGCCCGAGGCCCTGCAGGTGCTGTTGTCCTACGATTTTCCCGGCAACGTCCGCGAGCTGGAAAACATCATCGAACGCGGCGTGATCTTCAGCCGCACCCAGGCCCTCACCATCGCCGACCTCCAACTCGAAGGAAGCGCCTCCGGCGTGCTCCCCCCCATGGACGCCGCCGGGCCGGAGCTGCCCTTCCGCGAAGCCAAGGAGCGCGCCATCGAGCACTTTCACAGCCGCTACATCCGCCGCCTGCTCGAACAGCACGGGGGCAACATCAGCCGCGCGGCGGAGAGCGCCGGCATCCAGCGCCAGTACCTGCACCGCTTGATGAAGGAGGCAGGGATCGAGTCGACGGAGTATAAGTCGAAAGAGGGCAACAGTTGAGCGATCGGGGTTCAGGATAACGGGAAACGAATGGCGGCCCCGCCTCGGCGGGACTGCCGTCGGAAACATGAAACAGCGCCACCCACCGTGCGGGTGCGGGCATGCGCTTTCAGCTTCGAGCGTCGGCCGGTCAGCTCTTCAACGGAAGCTGCAGGCCGATCTCACGGAAGGCGTCCTCCAGCCGGATCATCCCGACGGCGCGCCGGTTGCGGACGACCACGATGTGCTGGAGATTGTGGCTGACCATCACCTCGATGGCGCGGGTGATCTTCTCCCCCAGTCCCACACTCGGCTCGAGCGGCAGCTCTTCGCTGCAGGGCCGCATGATCAGATCGATGCTGCGTGAGGTCATCGCCGGGTCTCTCCTCCTTCAGTTCCGAAGAGGCCGCCCGCGTACGGATTCCCATAGACTGCACGGCCGGACGCTGAGCCTTGAACCGAGCAAAGGCCGTGCCAGAAAACCCCCTCCCATCGCCGTCCCGGCCGCCGCCGGGGCTTCAACCCGCAGCCGGCAGGCGTCGGCGGCCCCTCCCTGCCGGAGCGGTGCGCCATGCGGCCCGCATGCCGAGCGCGATACCCCCGCCCCGCCCATGTCACCCCGCCGATTTCAGCAGATAAAACCTCTGTCGCCCGCAAGGTTACACCCCCATCCTTGACAGATCCCCCCCAGGACGGCCCCAATTCCCGACCTCGCATTTTTATTTAATAAATTCATCCATTTCATAAAAATATCGGAGCCGCCCCAGCGGCTCCGATATTTTGGCATGCATCTTGATTCACCTGCTCCCCGAAGAGGAACGGAATGCAGCAATCAGTGAAGGTGGACTATCCGCCGTCAGGGCTCGCAACCGAATCAACACCGAAAAGGAGGTACCTATGAGTCAAGGTGAGCAGGTCCGCAAAACAGGATTTGAGATCGCCCAGAAACTCGACCGGGAAAAGACCGCATGGGAGCGGCTCATGCCCGAAAAGTCGCAGATCGTCGCGGCCATGTGGAGCATGGGGGCGCTCTTCGTCGTCTTCCTGATCGGCTGCTGGCTGGCCGGCAACCCCTTCGAGGCCACCCAGCGCATCCCCTCCACCTTTGTCAAAAACATGGGGTGGGCGGGCACCAACGAGTGGGGCATCATCTGGTCCGTGGTCGGCATCGCCATGATCTTCGAGTTCATGGACGCGACCGCCGGCATGGGCTTCGGCACCGCCATCACCCCGCTGCTCCTGGTGCTGGGGTTCGACCCCAAGCAGATCGTCCCGGTGGTCATGATCCAGCAGGGGGTGGCCGGCCTGATCGGCACCTTCCTCCATGCCGAGTACCAGAACGTGGAGTGGAGCTTCAAGCCGATGTCGGAGACCATCAAGCTGTGGCTCTACATCGCCGTGCCGGGCATCCTGGCGGTCACGATCTCGGTGACCTCGGTCTACGCCATCTTCAAGTTCGCCAAGCACTGGATCACCCTCTACGTCTGCATCCTGCTGGTCGGCATGGGGTGCATCTCCCTCTACCAGGGGATGTCGCGGCCTGATCGGCCCTACCGCCCGAAGATGATGATGTTCTGGGCCTTCCTGGCGGGATTCAACAAGGGGGTCGGCGGCGGCGGCTACGGCCCGGTGGTGACCATCGGCGGGCTGATGTCCGGGGTGCCGGCGAAAAGCATGATGGCCGTCACCGCCATCTCCGAAGGGACGGTCTCCACCTACTCGATCATCATCTGGCTGATGATGCTCTCGGGCGGGGTGGTCATCGACTACCTGCTACTGCCCTCGATGATGATCGCCACCATTCTCTCGGCGGTGGTCGCCCCCTGGGCCACCCGGGTTTTCCCGGAGAAGATCTGGCAGGTGGTGGTGCCGGCCTACAGCCTGATCCTGGCCGCCTACGCCACCTACAAGGCCTGGCCCGACATCAAGAAGGCCCTGGCCCTTTAAATCGAGCTCACAAGGAGGAACCCCTGTTCTCTGCCTGCCGACCTCCTTGCGACGGGGGACCCCGGAAACGGGGTCCCCAACTCCCCTGAACGATGAAACGTAAATCCAAAGAGGATGCCCCCATGAATGCAGCCCCCCAGCGCACCCACATCCAGCGGCGGGTGATGATCTTCGGCCTCAACCTGGTGGTCATGGCGATCTGCTTCCCGCTCTATTACCTGGGCTTTTTCGGCCGCGTGGAAGGTCCCTTGAGCATGGCCAACATCGGCCAAAGCCTGGCCGGCATGGGCTTCACCGTCGCGAGCTTCCAGGGGCTGCTGATCGTCGTTTTTCTCATCCTGCTGAGCTGGAACTGGGTGCTCAACCTGATCGCCCACCTGGCCGGGCAGCGGCTGACCTGCAGCCAGGGCAGCCGGGAGCAGGGGTTTTGCGGGAGACTCGTGGAGCGCCGCCGGGGCCGCGACGGCAAGAGCTGGGTCTATCTCTGCCCGCACGGCCACCAGCGTTCCGAGGCGCACTTCCATCCGATCCGCAAGGGCAAGTTGGCCAACTCCCTTCTCGCGGCGAGCCTGGCCGCTGCGGTGATGTTCCACTTCGCCTGAGGATGACGCGCAGGGTCGAACCGCTCTTCGGATGGCCCCGGAGATCCCGTTGGATTTGCATCCGGCCCCGGCCGCATGGTAGACGCAAGCCATAGGCCGGGGCATTTTTTCAGGTCGCCACCTGCAGCCGTGGAGGTGATCCGGTGGAGGAAAAGCCCATCCGCGTGCTCCTGATCGACGATGAGGAGCGTTTCGTCCTGAACCTGGCCAAACTGCTGCGCGGCCGGGGCTTCGAGGTGGCCACGGCCTGCGACGGGCCTTCCGGGGTCGCGGCCGCCGAAAAGGGGGTCGACGTCGTGGTGCTCGATGTGAAAATGCCCGGCATGGGCGGCATCGAGACCCTGCAGCGCATCAAGGAGCGCTCGCCCGAGGCCGAGGTGTTGATGCTGACCGGCCACGCGGATGTGGAGACCGGCATCGACGCCATGCGGGAGGGCGCCCTCGACTACCTCATGAAGCCCTGCGACATCGACGACCTGGTTGCGAAAATCCGCGAGGCCCACGAAATCGAGGACATCAAACGCCGCCCGGTGCTCTGGCCCCGGCGCCTGGTGAAGGAGATCACCTGGCCCTCCTTCGTCCGCCTGGAGGCCGAGGACCCGCTTTCGCGCGCGCTCGATGTACTGACTCGGCAGGCCGGGATCTCCAGCCGCGAGGAGCTCTACATCCTCGACACCGAGGACCGCCTTCAGGGGGTGGTCTCCCGCCGCGACCTTTTGGCGGCCGCCCGCCCCGATCCTCCCGGATCCCCCATCTCCTGGGAGGAGTTGACGGCGAATCCTCACTGGCTGCCGGCCCGGCCGCTCGCCGCCGTCATGCGCACCGGTCACCCGGTCACGGCCGAACCGGAGGCCGACCTGGCCGACACCGCCCGCCGCATGCTGGAGGCCAAGGTCCGCTGCCTGCCCGTCATGGAAAAGGGCCGGGTCACGGGCATTGTCCGGCTGAGCGATGTCCTGACTCACCTGGCACGCTGAGCTTAAAAAAGCAAAGGGCAGAGAGCATGGGGCATCCTCTGCCCTATGCCTTTTACAAATGGGAGACTCCGCCCATGGCCGTAAAAAGCATTGCCAAGAGCTCTGCCGCACCCGGGGACTTCCCCTACTTCCGCAGCCTCTGGAACACCGTGGTGGTCTCCCTGCTCACCGCGGCCTTCCTGCCGCTCCTGGTGCTGGGGGGGGCGGTCTATTTCACCGCCACCGCGGCCCTCAAAAACGAGGCGGTGAACTCCCTGCGGGTCCAGGTGGCCGATCACCGGGAAATGATCGACCAGTTTCTGGCTGAGCGCACGGCGGACCTCAAGGTGATCGCCGGAAGCCTCGGGTTTCGTCATCTCACGCAGCCGGGGGGCATCGAGCGGGCCTTCCGCTCGCTTCAGGAAGGCATGCCCTGCTTCACCGATCTCGGGGTCATCGATGCCGACGGCCGCCATCGCGCCTATGCCGGGCCCTACGACCTGATGGATCGAAACTACCGCGAACAGGCCTGGTTCGCGCCCGCGCTCCAATCCGGGGTCTACATCAGCGACGTCTACCTCGGCCACCGCCAGGTCCCGCACGTCATCATCGCCGTGGGACGCCAGGATGCGGATGGGCCCTGGCTGCTGCGCGCGACCCTGGATGCCGATTTTTTCGAGCGCTTCGTCTCCCGCAGCGCCGGGGAGCTCAAAGTGGACGCCTACCTGATCGACCGCCGGGGGATATTTCAGACCCGGCCCCAGGCCGCCGGCGATATCATGGCGCCGTCGCGCTTCAAGGAGCCGCCCCGCTTCGACGGCGTTCGGATCGAGGACCACGGCGAGCGGATCTTCGCCCTGGCCTGGCTAAAGTCCGTTGCCTGGCTCTCCGTCGTCGAGGTCAAGCGGGCCGACATCCACGCGGCGCTCCGCCAGGTGCGCTGGATCGTGCTCGTCATCTTCGTGCTCGCGGTTTTCCTGATCGTCCCCACGGTGCTGCTCACCACGAACGAGATGGTCCTGCGCCTCGAGGCCAAGCGCACCAGCCTGCACTCCCTCGACCGCCAGCTCCGGCAGGCAAGCAAAATGGCCTCCGCCAGCCGGCTATCCCAGGGGGCGCTCGAGGATATCACCGACAGCCTGGCCAACATCCACGCCGCCTCCCAGTGGCTGCGGGTCCTGGCAGGCCGGCCGGCCGATGACCCGGCCGACCCGGAGGAGGTGCGCGCCACCCTGGAGCAGATCGAAGCCGAGATCCACCGCAGCGAAAAAGCCGTCAAGCGGAGTATAGACCTCGCCCGGCCCCCGGAGGGCCCCGCCTGCATCGATTTCGACCTGCAGACGGTGGCGCGAAGCCGACCCCGGGGCGGGCGCGGTCTGCAGCAACCCCGACGACCTGCGCCAGGTGATGCAGAACCTGATCAGCAACGCCGCGGCGGCCACTCCGGAGGGTGGGGCGATCGACATCCGCACTCACCGCACGGCCGACCGCATCCAGGTGACCGTCGTCGACGGTGGTCCCGGAATTCCCGAGCAGGATTTCGGCAAGATCTTCGAGCCGCTCTATTCCACCAAACCCGAGGGCCTCGGCCTGGGGTTGACCATCAGCCGCGCCATCATCGAGCGCCTGGGCGGGACCCTGACGGTCCGCAACGAACCCGGCCGCGGGGCCGCCTTCACCGTGGAGCTGCCGCTCCGCTCTAAAGGGTCAACCCGTCGCCGGTCGGCCCGTCGGCCGGTCAATGATCGGCAGACGGACTTGAATGACCTGCCGTGCAGAAGTCTCGGGCAGGCGGATCTCTACTTTTGAGCAGCTCCGCCATAAAAATCCATTAATGACCCGACCGGCCGACGGGCCGACCGGCTGACCGACTGGCATGATCAAGCGCGAGCATATCAAGCGGGCCATCGATGCGATCGGGGCGCGGCGGCCCGAGATCGGCCGGGCGCTGGACGAGATGCTCGGCGCGGGCCGGATCGCCCCCCAGGCGGAATCC
>JALOOS010000362.1 GCA_025454275.1 Desulfobacterales bacterium
TTTTTATGCATCCGTGAGCGCGGCGACGCCCGGCAGAATCTTGCCCTCGATGAATTCGAGCGAGGCCCCGCCGCCGGTCGAAACGTGGGAGACCATGTCGGCCATCCCGGCCTTCTCCACAGCCGCGGCCGAATCCCCGCCGCCGATGACCGTGACGGCTCCTCCGGCCGTGATCTCGGCCATGATCTCCCCGACGGCCAGAGTGCCCCGGGCGGCCGCATCGATTTCGAAGACCCCCATCGGCCCGTTCCAGACGACGGTCTTCGCCCTTTTCAGCACCGAGCGGAAAGCCTCGATGCTCTTCGGTCCGATGTCCACCCCCTTCCAGGAGACCGGGATCTCGGCGGCGGGAACCTCCCGCAGCGCTCCGACCTTGCGGGCCTTGATGTCCAATACGTCGGTCGCCAGGAAGTCCACCGGCAAGATGATCTTCCCGGCCCCGTCCGCTATCAGCCGGCGGGCAAGCTCCACTTTGTCCTCCTCGATCAGGGAGGCGCCGATCTCGCGCCCTTGGGCCTTGAGAAAGGTGAAGGCCATGCCGCCGCCGATCAGAAGGGTGTCCACCTGGGGCAGGAGGTTCGCGATCACGTCGATCTTGCCCGAGATCTTGGCACCGCCCAGGACGGCCACATAGGGCCGTACCGCCCGGCTCAGGGCCTCGCCGAGAAAGGCGAGCTCCTTCACCATCAGGTAGCCGGCCGCCGACTGGCGGAAGAACCGGGTGACCCCTTCGGTCGAGGCATGCGCCCGGTGGGCGGTGCCGAAGGCGTCGTTCACGTAAACATCACCCAGCGCGGCGAGCTTTCCGGCAAAGCCGGGGTCGTTTTTCTCCTCCTCGGGGTGGAAGCGCAGGTTTTCGAGCAGCAGCACCTCCCCGGGCGCAAGCCGCGCGGCCGCTGACTCGGCCGGCGAGCCGACACAGTCTGCGGCGAAGGCCACCGGCTTTCCGAGAAGCCGCCCGAGCGCCTCGGCGCAGGGGGCCAGGGACATATCGGGGACCGGCGCCCCTTTCGGCCGGCCGAGGTGGGACATGAGGATGAGCTTCCCGCCGTCACCGACGATTTTTCGAATCGTCGGCAGCGCGGCCCGGATGCGGGTCTCGTCGGAAACCTTGCCCCCTTTCAGCGGCACGTTGAAGTCCACCCGCATCAGCACCCGCTTTCCCCGGACATCGAGATCGTCGACCGTGAGCTTTTTCATTGAGCGTTGCGGCCGAAACCGACTATACCAGCAAACCGGACGAGAGCCAAACGTGAAAACCGCCCACCGTGTCCACTTCCGGGACGCCCGGAAGATGAAATTCCTGCCCGATGCCTCGATCGACCTGGTGCTCACATCCCCGCCCTACCCCATGATCGCGATGTGGGATGAGACCTTCACGGCGCTCAGCCCCGCCGCGGGCAAGGCCTTGAAGCGCGGGGACGGCCGCGGGGCGTTTTCCGCCATGCACCGGTCGCTGGAGCCGGTGTGGGCCGAGCTTTACCGCGTGCTCCGGCCCGGCGGGCTCGCCTGCATCAACATCGGGGACGCGACCCGCACCGTGGGCGGCCGCTTCATGCTCTATCCCAACCACGCACGGATCCTCGCCTTCGCGCTCGAACTCGGGTTCACGCCGCTGCCCGCCATCCTCTGGCGCAAGCCGACCAACGCGCCCACCAAGTTCCTGGGTTCCGGGATGTTTCCGGCCGGGGCCTACGTGACGCTGGAGCACGAGTACATCCTGGTCCTGCGCAAGTCGGACAGGCGGGAGTTCGACGACCCTGACGCAAAACAGCGCCGCCGGGAGAGCGCCATCTTCTGGGAAGAGCGCAACGCCTGGTTCTCGGATGTCTGGATGGATCTGAGGGGCTCCCGCCAGGCCCTCGGCCGCAACGAAGCGGTTCGCGCCCGCAGCGGGGCCTTCCCGCCGGAGCTCGCCTACCGCCTGATCCTGATGTTTTCCGTCAAAGGCGACACGGTCCTCGATCCGTTTCTGGGAACGGGCACGACCCTTAAGAGCGCCGCCATGGCCGGCCGCAACAGCGTCGGCATCGAAATCCAAAAAGAGTTCCGGGGGGAGATCTTCGCCGGCCTTGAGGAGGTGGTGCCGGCAGGCCGCGCGCGCATCCGGGCGCGGATCGATGAGCATCTCGCCTTCCTCGAGCGATGCCGCGCCGAGCAGCGCGCGGTCAAGCACGTCAGCCGCCACTACGGCTTTCCGGTGGTCACCCGTCAGGAGACCGGGATACTGCTCAACCTGCCCGAGGAGCTCCGCGTGAGGGACGGCGAGGGGTTTGAGGTCTCCTACCGCGCGGACCCCCATAGGCTCGACGCCGCCGCGAGTGCTCCGGCCACGCCCCCCGCCGTGCCCGCCGGCGGCCAGATACCGCTTTTTTAGTGAAAGAAATTCATGTTGGGCACGGGGTTCAGCTCCGGCGGCGGGTCGAAGAAGCGTTCGACGGCATCGGCCGCCTGTGCCAGGCTGCCGGCGCCCTGAACCCGGCGGTGAAGGGTGTGGCCGAAACGGAAGTTGGCGGCGAAGTAGAGCGTGAATCGGCGGAACCGGCGCAGGGCGGCCCGCTCGTCGAAATAACGCGGCAGAAGCGCGAGCATCCGCTGCAGGGTTTCGCGAAAACAGTCGGGGCCCGGAGCGCGGCGATCGGTCCACTCGGTGAAGACCCAGGGCCGGGCGATCGCGATCCGCCCCAGCGCGACCCCGTCGCACCCGGTCGTGCGGATCATCCGCCGGCAGCCCTCGGCATCGAAGACATCGCCGTTTCCGAAGACCGGGATCGAGACGGCCTGTTTGACCGCTCCGATGTACTCCCAGCGCGGGGGGCGGGCGCGGCGGTCCGGCGCGGTGCGCGGATGGAAGGTCAGGGCATCGGCGCCGGCCTCCTCGAACCGCCGTGCCAGCAGGACGGCCCCGTCGGGCCGGTCCTCCCACCCGGTGCGGAACTTGACGCAGAGCGGGATCGA
>JALOOS010000120.1 GCA_025454275.1 Desulfobacterales bacterium
AAAGAGGCGCTGATCGATGCCCTGCGCCGAACCAACGGAAACCAGACCCGGGCCGCCCGGTTGCTCGGGGTCAACCGTGTCACGGTCTGGAACCGCATGCGCAAATACGGGGTCGACCTGAGAAAAGTCCTGAACCTGTAGCAACCACCGACGGCCGCCCCGAACCTCTTCCCCCTTCGTGCATTTTTCCTCTCGGGTTGGTGTTCATAATTGCATAATGCACTCTTTCGTTCCGACATAAACAGCGGAAAAATCATTTGATCTATAAATTATTCAGATGGTTAATTAAAAAAGCGTCCGTGGCATATTGCTTGCTTTTTTAGACTGCGGAGCCAGGCTGCCGAATCCTCCTCCTCGCTTCCAGTGGCCCGATGTTCACTCTGGCATGACCCATCCGTCTCGATTCCCGTACCCTTCAGGCGAGTTCTTCAACGGCATCCTCTCCCAGAGCAGTTGACTCGTGTCCATCCGGAAATGGTGGATTACGGTTCAGACCAAGGCCGCAGCGATGTCGCCACCGCAGGCGGTGTGTGGCACTGTCGAGGATGGCGACGAGCGAGAACGCCGGCCCGCGCCGTCAGATGCCGTTTCCGGATGGACACCGACTCGCCGGTTCGGACCAACAGCCCGGGCCGGCCCCTCACCCGCAGCCGAAAGGAGGATCCCATGGAAGCTCATCGCATGCACTACCAGACCCTGCTCAAGGTGACCGAGGCCATCTCCGTGAGCAAGGACCCCGAGGATGTGGCGGTGACCACCGTCGAGGCCGTGAAGAGCGCGCTCAAGGCCAAGGGGGCCGCCCTGTTCCTGGTCAACCGCAAAACCCATGAGTTGGAGCTGGCGGCTGCAAACGGCCTCAGCCGGGACTACCTTGCGAAAGGACCGCTCAGTGCTTTGAAGTCCATCACGGCCTCGCTCGAGACGGGGCCGGTCGCCATCTACGATGTCGGCGACGACCCGCGCATTCAGTACCCGAAAGAAGCCAAACAGGAGGGCATCGCTTCGATCCTATCGGTGCCGGTGGCGATCCACGGCCAGGTAATCGGGGCGCTGAGGGTCTACACCGCGGAGCCCTGGGAGTTCACGATCGACGATGTCAACCTCGTTCAGGCCGTGGCCCAGATGGCGGGTATGGCGCTGGACATGGCGCGCCTGGCCAAGGGCTACAAGAGCAGCATCGAGGTCCTGAAAACGATGCGGGACCCGAAGCAGCGCAAATCGACCAAGCGGACGCCATATGAGGGGGTGCCGGTGAGCGTGCGGTAGCAGGCTGTTTTCAACGCCCGAGGAGGACGCGGCGACGTGCCGGCGGCAAGGAGGGTTCATGATGTATGCACTCATTTACGACGATCACGACCTGGAACACAGGTTGAAACGGGTCACCTCGGTTCACGAAACACGCGCAGAGGCCGAGGGGGTCCTTGCCGAGCACCGGAAAACCCACGGAAAGCGCCTCGAGCAGTGCAACATGCGCGTGGTGTGGATCGAGGAGCAGGTGGCCGCCGGCGATTCCGTCACTCCCGATCAATTCGAAACCTGGCGGCCGGGGGAGCCCATCCCCGAGGGAGAACTCCATTCGGATGAGGATTAAAAGCCCCCCCGGCGGCGGGCCGCCGGAGGGGTTCGCCGCCGGGATGCCCGGGCCGGGAAGGTATGCTACTTGGCCGTCTCCGGGTGGAAGACGTTCACTTCTCTTAAATCATCGCCCAGGTAGGCCCGCTCGTTCGGTCCGAGCACCCCCAGGGATAGGCAGATCAGGGTCCACAGGTGGACGACGTGGTACCCGCCGCCGTAGTGCTCGCTCAACTCATGGATCTGGGCGTGGCAGTTGTGGCAGCCGGCGATGCAGTAGGGCGCCCCGGTGGCCTGGATCTGCTCGTCCTTCAGCTTCCCGAAGGCCAACCGCTGCTCCTTGAAGCCCGACTGCAGAAAGCCGCCCCCCCCGCCGCAGCAGTAGTTGTTGGAGCGGTTGGGCTGCATGTCGATGAAATTCTCCTCGCCCACCACCGCCTTCACCACGTAGCGCAGGTCCTCGGCGATCGGGTCCCCGTAGGCCTTTCTGATTATCTGGCAGGGATCCTGGACCGTGAACTTGATCTTCAGATCCTTGTTCCAGTCGGAGTTGACCTTGAGGCGGCCCTCCCGGATCCACTTGGCGTAGTATTCATAAATGTTCTTGACCACGAAGTTGTGCTCGATCTTGAACTTTTTCAGTCCCTCCAGGACTGAGAAGGTGACGTGCCCTCACTCGGTGTTGAGAAAGACCTTGCACCCCAGCTCGTCGGCCTGCCGGGCGGCCATGGTGGTGATGTGCTTCCAGGCCTCGTTGTCGCCGAGGAACATGCAGTAGTTCTCACCGCCCCAACCCTTGGACCCGTAAGTCCAGTCGGCCCCGGCCAGGTGCAGGATTTTCCAAAGGGGCACCATCTCATCGGGCTCGGTGACCGGCTCGCGCGAATTCTGGTTCAGTATGAATTCGGCCCCCTTCTTGTCGATCGGGGCCTCCATCTCCGCAAACTCCGGCTGCTCTTCGCGGTACTCCTCGAGCACGTCCTCGACCACGAACTTGAAATCCTCCGGGGATGCCCCCATGGCGCTGCAGCTGTCGTTGCGCAACGCCATGTCGCAGGAGCCCAGGATCCCCTTGGGCCGCTTCTCCCGCGGCCAGCTCGCCCGGGCGTTGTAGACCAGCCGCGGGATGTCGATCTTCATCGGGCAGACGTAAATGCAGCGCTGGCACTGGGTGCACATCCACACCCAGGGGGTGCTCAGGATCTCCTCATCCATCCCCAATGCCGCCATCCTCAGGAATTTCCGCGGGTCCATCCCTTCCAACCCCGTCGCCGGGCAGCCCGACGAGCAGGCACCGCAGGTCAGGCACAAATTGAGATTGCCCCCCTCGGGCAGCAGCGCCTTGACCTGGTCGATGAAGGTGGATCGTTTCTTTCCGCTGATCTTGATGACGCGTTCTTCCATACAGTGGCTCCTCCTCGTAGAATTATGAACCCATTCATGGCGAAAAAGTGATCGGTCCTGGTGCAGTGCCTTAGAAATGTTGGTTATTCCTCATCCCCCTGGCCCAATTCGATCTCCCGGCGGTCCGGGTCATCCAGGGTCGGGGCGGCTTCCAATTTCATCACCTCGATGCCGCCCCGAACACGCTCCGCGATGAACCGCTTGCCGCAGGCGCGGCATTCCACGTAGATCGGGCGATAGTCGTCGGCCGGAATGACCGGTGTCTTCTTTTGGCAATACGGACAGTTCAGTTTCACTGCCCCCTCAGCCGCGGTTTCCGGGCGCTGCGTGCCGGTTTTGGCCATTTCGCGACACCTCCCTTCGAAGTAGGGTCCTCCGATTCAAAACGCCCCCGGGGCCGCCGGGGGTCGACCTGAATTCGGCTCGCCTTCAGACAGCGAAGAACCCTGACCGGATGGAGCCGGCCCAACCGCGGGTGAAGGAACCGCCTCAGGCGGTCTCGAGCGCCCGCCGCGAAGCCATGTCCATCATGATCCGCTGCCGTGCCCGGTCGATGCCGAGCGCCTTGCGCTTCCTGTCGATGTGGGCGATCATCTTGCGGGCGTGCTGCACCGGATCCGCCTCGAGGTCCCACATCCCGCCGTACATTTTTTCGAACTCCTCGAACAGGTACTTCTGGAACACGGGAGCGCCCGACACCGGCAGCGTCACGCCGAAGACGGTGTAGACGCCGGAGGCCACGAAATAGTGGCCGATGCTGATGGCCTTCTCGCTCATCCATTCCGGTGCGCTGCCCGCGGCGGGCAGATCGCTGATGTCGTTGCCCAGCCCGCCGGCCTTCACCACCTCGGTGGCCGCGAGCAGGATCCGGCTGTTGTCCACGCAGGAGCCCATGTGCAGGACCGGCGGGATCCCGACGGTCTCGCATACCTCGGCCAGCCCCGGCCCGCAGAACACCTTGGCCGACTCGGGGGTCAGCAGCCCCTCCATGGCGCAGGCGATGGCATTGCAGCCGGTGGTCAGCACGATCACGTCGTTTTTGATCAGCTCCTTCACCACCTGGATGTGGCCGTCGTTGTGCCGGGTGCGGACGTTGTTGCAGCCAACGACCCCGCCGATGCCCCGGATGCGCCCGTTGATGATGTTGTCGTTCAGGGGATGGTAGGAGCCGCGGAACGATCCGCCCAGGTGGTATTCGATGGCCTCCACGCCGAAGCCCGCCACCATGGGGGCCTTCTGGCGCGGAATCATCACCTCGGCCTTGCGGTTCTTGAAATTATCGATTGCCAGCTTCACGATCTGTTTGGCGTCCTCGATGGCATAGTGCTCGTCGAACTCGATATGGATGACGTTGTCCTGCTCCATGCGGGCGATGGGATGGGTCGTGATCAGCTTGGTGTGAAAGCACTTGGCCACGTTGGCCAGGTTCTGGAAGATACACTGGATGTCGACCACCATCGCATCGCAGGCGCCGGTGATGATCGCCAGCTCCTGCTGCAGGAAGGTGCCGCAGAGCGGCACCCCGTGGCGCTGCAGGATCTCGTTGGCCGTGCAGCAGATCCCGGAGAGCTGAATGCCCTTGGCGCCCTGGGCGCGGGCGTAGGTCTGCATCTCCGGAGAGTTGGCCGCCGCCACGATCATCTCCGAGAGCACCGGCTCGTGGCCGTGGATGACCAGGTTGACCATGTCCTCCTTGAGCACGCCCAGGTTGGCCTCGGAGGTGAGCGGCGCGGGGGTGCCGAAGAGGATGTCCTGCAGCTCGGTGGCCAGCATCGACCCGCCCCAGCCGTCGGCCAGGGCCGCCCGGGTGCCCTGCTTCATCAGGTTGCGATAGTCCTGGTCCACACCGATGTGGGTGCGGTGCATGATCTCGACGATCTCGCGGTCGATGTTGCGGGGCACGACGCCCATCTTCTTCCAAAGCGCATAGCGCGGTGCGGGGGCACGCTTCGCAAACAAAACCTCCCCTTCGGCCTTGCCCCACTCGGCCATCGCCGCCTCGGCGACCTCACGTGCGATCTCATCCGTATCGCGGCTCAGGGTCCGACCCTCGACTTCCACCGTGGTTGCCACGTTGAGCCACCCGGCCACATCCATCAGCTTGCGGATGTCCTTGATCCGATAGGCGTCGGTCTCCTTGCGGGCCGCCGCGCGGAAGACCTCGGCCACCGCCCGCCCGTGGTCGGAGTGCGCCGCCGCCCCGCCGGCGATCATGCGGATGAAGTTGCGGGCGGCGATGGTGTTCGGCGTGGCGCCGCAGATGCCCTTGCGGTTGTCTTCTCCCTCCGCGCCGGACTTCGTCAGCGGCAATCGGCATGGGCCCATCCCGCAATTTTTGCAGCAGGTGCCCTGGTTGCCGATGTTGCAGGGCTTGAGGGTGACCGCCCGGTCGAAAGCCGTCTCGATCCCGAGCTCATGCGACCGCCGGATCATCTGTTGGGTCGCCGCATCGATGGTCGCCGCCTCCGGATCCGCCCATTTGGGCGCCTTGCTCTCCGCGGGTTGCTTGGTCTCCGCCATGTGGGTCTCCTCTCTCGGTAGTTTGCCTCAGGCCGCCGTTTGCCGCAGCCCGGATGCCGTGGCAGTGCCCCGTCAGCAACCGCTCGACGCACGCGGTTAGTCGAGCGGTGAACAAGGCCTGGTTTCAATAATAGGAGTAGTAGCGGATGCCGAGTCGAAAGCCCTGAGCGCTGCGGTGGCCCAAGGGCCGGCACCACTTGATCTCACCCAGGACCAGGGTTCGAAACCCTGGTGATAACGGGAGCTCCGGGTGAAGCGACCCGTCCCGCGGGGTGGTGCCGGCAAGGCGCAGCTGGACGCTCGTCCCCGCCATCAACCGCCGATCGGTTTCCACGCAGATCCCCTCCAGCCCGTAGTCGACCATCCAGGCCGCCGCCACCGCAGCCCGGTTGAACACCGAGAGCGCCAGCGGCAGCCGTTGGGAGTGCCTCGGAAACCGGCGCCTTTCAAGCTCCCTCGGCCGGCCGTTGACACCCCGGGCGGGTCCTCCCCCGGAGGTCCGCACCGATGTTGTGGCTCCCGGCCTCCGGCCGACCGCATGCCGTGATCGCACCCGGAGAGGCCGGCCTCTCCGGCGAACCCGTAAAAAGAGTCCATGAGCCCCTCCCGGATCTGGAACAACTGGAAACCGCGGGTATGGCCTGCTTAAAAGCAAGGCGTATGCCAGCTT
>JALOOS010000121.1 GCA_025454275.1 Desulfobacterales bacterium
GATGACGGCGCCGAGCGACGCCAAGCGGGCGGTGATCTCGGAGGGCTTGAGATCCGACCCGGAGACCCGGTAGCCGAGGTTGAGGAGCAGCTCGGCGATTCCGCTCATGCCGATGCCGCCGATGCCCACGAAGTGGATGCGGTATTTTTTGAGGTACATGGGTTTGGTCCGTCGGCCCGTTGGCCCGTCAGCCCGTCAGCCGGTCAGCCGGGCGGCCCGTCGGGCGGTTGCTGGGTTGGTCCGTCGGCCGGTCGGGCGGCCGGCGGGAGGCTGCCAGACGGAGGCAGTCGTCCACGATGCGCCGGGCGGCATCCGGCCGTCCGAGGGCGGCCGCGCGGGCCGCGAGCGCCTTCAACTCCTCCGGGTGCGCCGCAAAGTGCGCGTGCGGGCGGCCAGCCGCTCGCCGGTCAACTCCGTTTCCAGGATCATCTCCGCGGCCCCGGCCTGGACCAGGCGCTCCGCGTTTCGGCGCTGGTGGTCGTCTGCGGCGTGCGGAAAGGGGATGAAGATCGCGGGTTTCCCCAGGGCCGTGATTTCGGCGACCGTGGTCGCCCCTGCGCGGCAGACGATGAGATCGCTCGCGAGATAGCGCGCCGCCATGTCATCAAAGAAGGCCTGGACCCGGGCGGAAATGCCGGCCGTGCGGTAGGCGGCCGCCACCGCCTCAGCATCCGCCGCACCGGTCTGGTGCACGAACGCAAAGCGCTCGCACGGGGCGAGGTGGGCGATGGCCTCGCACACCCCCCGGTTGATGGCGCGGGCGCCTTGGCTGCCGCCGAGAATGAGCACTGAAAACGGCTCACGGCCGCCGCCGGGAACCCGCCTTCCGGCTGTTTCGGACGCGCGGACGATCTCCATGCGCAGCGGATTGCCGGTCCAGAGCACCTTGCGGGGGTCGAAGCCCCCCGCCGTCTGCTCGAAGGAGGTGTAGATCCGGTCGGCCAGGCGTGCGAGTGCACGGTTGGTGATGCCCGGCAGCGTGTTCTGTTCGCACAGACCGACCGGCACCCGGCGCAGCCAGGCCGCCATGACAACCGGGCCGGCCGCATAGCTACCCAGGCCGATCACGATCTCGGGCCGGGCGGCGCCGAGCAGGGCGGAGGCGGCCAGCACCGCTCCGGGCAGGCGCAGCAGGGCGCGAACCTGGTTCCAGAGCCCGCGGCCCTTGATGCCCTCGATGGCGATCGCGGCCAGCGGGAACCCCGCCCGGGCGAGGGCCGTGCGCTCGAAGTCGTTGCCGCGGCTGATGAAAAGCACCCGGCAGTCAGGGGCCCGCGACCGGATCTCTTCGGCGATGGCGATGCCGGGAAAAAGGTGCCCCCCGGTGCCGCCCCCGGCGATGACGACACGGCCCGGCAGGTCCGGCCCAGAGAGCGGTTGGGCGCAGGGGGGGCTCATCGCGCCGGCCTCCACGCCGCCCTGCCGGCAGCACCGATGTTCATCAGGATTCCGATCGTGGCCATGTTCAACACCAGCGAGCTCCCCCCGTAGCTCAGAAAGGGCAGGGTGAGCCCCTTGGTGGGCAGGAGCCCCAGCGTGACGCCCATGTTGATGCAGATCTGCAGACCCAGGGCGGTCGTCAGCCCCAGGGCGAGATAGACGCCGAAGAGGTCCGGGGCGTTGCGGGCGATGCGCACCCCTTTCCAGACGATCAGCGCGTAGAGGCAGATGATGACGATGACCCCGGCCAGCCCCAGCTCTTCGCCGATCACCGAAAAGATGAAGTCCGTGTGCGGCTCCGGCAGGTAGAAAAGCTTCTGGTGGCTGTTGCCGATCCCCGCCCCCCACCAGCCCCCGCTGCCGAAGGCCATCAGGGAGTGCACGATCTGGTAGCCCTCGTCCGAGGAGTACTGCCAGGGGTCGAGAAAGGTCATCACCCGGCGCAGCCGGTACTCCGCGTGCATGATGAAATAGGCCGCGGCGGCGCCGAGAACGACGCAGGTGCCGAGCAGGTAGGAGAGCCTCACCCCGCCCACGAACATCATCACCCAGGTCAGCCCCGCCAGGATCACCGCCGAGCCGAAATCCGGCTGTCGCAGGATGAGCAGCGCCAGTACCCCCATGACGACGACATGGGGGAAAAAGCCGACCGCCGCGTCTTTGATGAGGGGTGCCTTTTTTTCGAGCGAATAGGCGAGGTAGACGATCAGCGCGAAGCGGGCGAACTCCGCGGGCTGGAACCGCAGGCCGCCGATCCCCAGCCAGCGGCTCGATCCTCCGGCCGTCACCGCCCATGGGGAGACCAGCACCGCCGCCAGCAGAACCAGGGCGATGGCCAGAATGGGGTAGGCGAGCGGCCGGTAGAGCCGGTAGGGCACATGCCGGGAGGTCACGAGCAGGCAGATGCCGAGGGCGGCGAAGAGCGCCTGTTTTTTCAGGAAGTAGTAATCCGAGCCGAATTTCTTCAGGGCCAGGGCCGAACTGGCGCTGTACACCATGACGATGCCGATTCCCACCAGAAAGAGAACCGGGAAGAGGAGCTGCAGGTCGTAGGTCGTGCCTTGGGCCTGGCGCGGGGCGACGGCTATGGCGGAGGCGGCCGTCATCCTCAGTCTCCTGCCGTATCGCCCGCGCCGGGCTCGGCGGGGGCGGTCAAGGAACGGACCGCGCGGCGGAAATCCTCGCCGCGGGCCTCGTAATTCGGATACTGGTCGAAGCTCGCACAACCGGGCGAGAGCAGCACCGTCTCGCCCGGGGCCGCCTGCTCGGCCGCGGCGCGCACCGCCACGGCCATGTCGGCGGCGGCGACGGTCGGTACGAGCCCGCCCAGCGCGGCGCGGATGATGCCCGTGGCCTTGCCCATCAGGACGAGGGCCTTGACCCGGCGGCGCACGGCCTCGGTCAGCAGCGCGAAATTTCCGCCCTTGTCCAGGCCGCCCATGATCAGAACCACCGGTGTGCCGTAGCATTCCAGGGCGCGCCGCACCGCATCCACATTGGTTCCCTTGGAGTCGTTCACGAAGTCGACCCCGTTCACCCGGCCCACGTGCTCCAGGCGGTGGGGCAGGCCGCTGAATCCGGCCAGGGCCGCCTGGACGCCCTCCGGTGAGGCTCCGGCCGCAAGTGCGGCCAGGGCCGCGGCGGCGGCGTTCTCCGCGTTGTGAGGCCCCGGCAGGCGGTAGGGGGTCAAATCGAGTGCGACCGGATCGCGGCCCGGCAGGGCCACGGTGAGCCGCGTGCCGGCCGTTGCGGCTGCCGCGGCGTTCGGCTCGGGACTGTTGTAGAAAAGGGCCCGGCTGCGCACGCCTGACGCGAGCCTGCGGATGGTCGGGTCCCCGGCGTTCAGGACGGCGGCATCCTCCTCCGTTTGGTTTTCGAAAAGGCGCATCTTCGAGCGGGCGTAGGCCTCGAACCCCGGGTAGCGGTCGAGGTGGTCGTCGGTGATGTTCAGCAGGACCCCCACCTGCGGGCGGAAGGCGGCGATGGCGTCGAGCTGAAAGCTGCTGATCTCGGCCACGACCACATCGGCCGGGGTGCCGGCATCGACGTAGCCGATCAGGGGACGCCCGATGTTCCCGCCGACGAAGACCCGGCGTTCCGAGGCCGCAAGCATCCGCCCGATCAGCTCGGTGACGGTGGTCTTGCCGTTGGTCCCGGTGACGGCCACGATGGGCTCCCGGATAAAGCGGCCGGCGAGCTCGATCTCGGCGATCGCCGGCACCCCGCGGGCGCGCGCGGCGGCGAGCGGGGCGATGCCGAGCGGAACCCCCGGGCTGACCACGATCAGGTCGGCCGAGAGAAAGCTCTCGGTGCGGTGCCCGCCCAGCTCGAGCGGGATGCCGAGGGCCGTCAGCTCCGCGACCGCGGGGCCGAGCCGGTCGGCCGCGGCGCTGTCGGTGGCGCGCAGGATCGCGCCCCGGCGCTTGAGGAAGCGCGCGGCGGCGAGCCCGCTCCGGGCCAGTCCCACGATCAGAATATGAGTGCCGGCGATCTGCATTTCCGTATTGCCGGAGGCGGCCCCGGCCGGCGTCGGCCGGGGCCGGAGGAGGGCGGTCTCCGGACCCGCGCCGATGCCGGCGGGACGCACACCGGTCTATCTCAGCTTCAGAGTGCTCATGGCCAGGAGCGCCAGGGCGATGGCGATGATCCAGAAGCGCACGATGACCTTGGGCTCGGCCCAGCCTTTCAGCTCGAAGTGATGATGCAGCGGCGCCATGCGGAAAATCCGCCGCCCGCGCGTCATCTTGAAAAACCCCACCTGGAAGATGACCGAGAGGGCCTCGATGACGAAGAGCCCCCCCACCAGGGCGAGGAGGATCTCCTGCTTGGTGATCACGGCGATCGCCCCCAGCGCGGCCCCCAGCGAGAGCGAGCCCGTGTCGCCCATGAAAACCTCGGCCGGATAGGCGTTGAACCACAAGAACCCCAGCCCCGCCCCGGCCATGGCGCCGCAGAAGATCGTGACCTCGCCGCAGCCGGGCACGTAGGGGATCTGGAGGTAGCTTGCGATCTTCACGTGCCCGGCGATGTAGGCGAAGATCATGTAGGTGGCGCCTGCGATGATGACCGGCCCGATGGCCAGGCCGTCCAGGCCGTCGGTGAGATTGACGGCGTTGGAGGCGCCGACGATCACAAACACCGCAAAGAGGATGTAGCCCCAGCCGAGCTCCGGGGAGACCGTCTTGAAGAAGGGGATGGTCACCTCGGTGGAGAAGTTCGGGACCAGGAAGACCAGCGTCCCGGCCACCGCTCCCAGGATGGTCTGCAGCAGGAGCTTGCCGCGGACGGAGAGCCCCTTGCTCTGCTTCTGGACCTGCATCAGGTAGTCGTCCACGAACCCGATCGCGCCGAAGCCGATCAGCACCATCAGGACGATCCAGATGAAAGGGTTGGTGAGATCGGCCCACATGAGCGTGGAGAGGGCGATCGCCCCGACGATGAGGATTCCGCCCATGGTCGGGGTGCCGGCCTTGCCGAGGTGGCTCTTCGGGCCGTCTTCGCGGATGTACTGGCCGATCTGGGACTGCGACAACCGTTGGATCACCCAGGGGCCGAGCAGGTAGCAGATGAAAAAGGCCGTGAGGGCGGCATAGATGGTCCGGAACGTGATGTAGCGGAACACGTTCAGGGCCGAGAACACCGTGTGGAGGGGATAGAGCAGGTGGTAGAGCATGGCTTATCGCCTCAGCGGGTGATCGTTGCGGGCGCGCGCGGGGTCGGCGGCCCATTGCCGGATGCTACGGACGAGGTGCTCCATCCCCATGGCGCGCGAGCCCTTGACCAGGACCCAGTCCCCGGGGCGCAGCTCGGCGAGGAGCGCGGCCTGGATCTCCGCCCGCGAACCGGTGGTGAGGGCGGCGGCGGGCATTCCGGCCGCGAGCGCCCCGGCGGCGACCTCGGCGCTGAACTCCCCGCAGATGAAGAGCCGGTCCGCCGCGGCGGCGGCCGCCAGGCGCCCCATCTCGCGGTGCATGGCAGCGGCGCCGCTGCCGAGCTCGCGCATGTCGGCAAGAGCCAGGACGGCGCGGCGCCCTTGCCGCAAGGAGGAGAGCACCTCGAGGGCCCCTTCCAGGGAGGCCGGGTTGGCGTTGTAGGTGTCGTCGATCAGGCCGATGCCGCCGCCCGGCTCGCTGACATCCAGACGGCCGGCCGCGGGGGTGAAGCGCGCCAGTCCCGCCGCGATTTCGGCCGGCGGCAGGCCGAGCAGCACGCCCACGGCCGCCGCCGCGAGGGCGTTTGCCACCATAAAACGCCCGTGGGCCGCGAGATGGACGGCTGCGGTCCCGGCCGGCAGGATCAGCTCGAAGTCGATCCCGGCCGGGCTGTGGCGGACACCGGAAGCGCGCACGGCGGCCTCGGGCGCCAGGCCGAAGCCGATCGCCGTTTTGCCCATCTGCGCCAGCAGGCCGGCAAGCCGCGGGTCGTCCGCGTTCAGCACCGCCCGCCCGTCCGGCGCCAGCCCGCGCAGCAGGGAGGACTTCTCGGCGAAGACCCCCTCGAGCGATCCCAGCCCCTCCAGGTGGGCCGGGCCGATATTGGTGATGAGCCCGATCTCGGGTGCGGCGATCTCCGCCAGGCGCGCGATCTCACCGGGCCGGTTGGTGCCGAGCTCGAGCACCGCCCACTCGTGCTCGGGGGAGAGTCTGAACAGCGTCAGGGGGAGGCCGATCTGGTTGTTGAGATTCTTCTCCGGCTCGAGGGTCCGAAACCGGCGGGAAACGACGGCGGCCGTCATGCGGCGCGTGCTGGTCTTGCCGTTCGAGCCCGTGATCGCGACCGCCCGGGCCGGCATGCGGCGGCGATGGAAGGCGGCCAT
>JALOOS010000122.1 GCA_025454275.1 Desulfobacterales bacterium
GTGGACGCATAACCGCTCACGGAAACGATCGGCGTGATGAAACGGATGTTTCGTTGGCTGGGAAGGTGCATCTCCGCGGGATGGGCATTGTTGTCATTTTGCCGCACCGCCGCGCTGAACCTGCTTTTTCTCGCTCTGGCAGCCCTCTTTCTAGTCGTCGTTTTCGGGGACCGCAGCCCTCGGATCCCGGATAAAGCCGTCCTGGTGCTTTCCCCGTCCGGCACGATCGTGGATCAGAAAACCGAACTCAGCTGGGGACGGGCTCTGATCGAGGAGGAGGGCCCCTCCGAAACCCAGCTTCAGGACCTCATCGATGCCGTCGACCACGCCTCCGGCGACCTTCGCATTCAGGCCCTCTTTCTCGACCTGCGCCGGCTTCAGAATGCCGGCCTGAGCAAACTCCAGGAGCTCGGTGCCGCCTTGAGGCGGTTCCGGGAATCCGGAAAACCGATCATCGCCTGGGGCGATTCTTTCAACCAGCGCCGCTACTACCTCGCCGCCCATGCCGACCGCATCTACATTCACCCCATGGGGGGCGTATTGCTGACCGGCCTCGGGATATACCAGAACTACTTCCGGGACGCTCTCGATTGGCTGCGCCTGCAGTTTCATGTCTTTCGCGCCGGCCGCTATAAATCAGCAATGGAGCCGGTCCTGCGCAATGACATGTCGGAGTTCGACCGCGAAGCCAACACGGCGGTGCTGAAGGTGCTCTGGAGCGCTTACACCGCCGACGTAGCCGGGCTGAGAGGGGTCGCTCCGGAATCGCTGGATGACTATATCAACCATCTTCCGGTTCACCTGGCTGCCAGCGGGGGCGACATGGGGGCCCTGGCGCTGGCGTTTCGGCTGGTGGACGGGCTGCGCACCCGCGATGAGCTGCGCGCGGAGCTGATCCAGCTGGCGGGGGAGGACCCCCGCGAAAAAACCTTCAACCAGGTCGGTTTCCTGGACTATCTCAAGTCGGTCAGAGCTTCGTCCCCGAACGATACGAACACCGAAACCGTCGGCGTGATCATGGCGCAGGGCATTCTCCTTGAAGGCACCCAGCCGGCCGGAAGAATCGGCGGCGACTCGCTTTCCGCCCTCATCCGCCAGGCGCGCAGCGATCGGCGGATCCGCGCCCTCGTGGTGCGGATCGACAGCCCGGGCGGCAGCGCATTCGCCTCGGACCAGATCCGCCGAGAACTGGAGATCGCCCGGGCCTCCGGGCTGCCGGTGGTGGTCTCGATGAGTTCCGTGGCAGCCTCCGGCGGCTATTGGGTCGCCACGGCCGCTGATGAAATCTGGTCCGCACCCACCAGCATCACCGGATCGATCGGCATATTCAGCGCCTTCCCGACCTGGGAGAAAAGCCTTGAGAGCATCGGCATTCGTAATGACGGGGTCGGCACCACGTTGCTCGCTGATGCCTTCAACCCCAACCGGCCCATGAACCCGCTGGTCGCCCGCTCTCTGGAGCTGTTGATGGAGCAGGGCTATCGGGTGTTCATCGACCGGGTGGCCGCCGGGCGCAACATGACCCCGGGCGCGGTCGAAAAAATTGCCGATGGCCGGGTCTGGGCCGGTCCCCAGGCCGCGGAGATCGGCCTGGTGGACAAGCTGGGCTACACCCGCGAGGCCATTGCCTCCGCCGCGCAAAGGGCCGGCCTGGAGCGTTATCGGGTTGAAATCCTCGAGCCGCCCCTGACCCGCAGAGAGCGCCTTTTTCGGCAGGTCGGCGATTGGGTGATCGGCATCCTGCGGAGCAGCGGGCTTTCCTTGCTCTCTGCCGACCTTACCTGGTTGCAGAGGCAGGTATCGACCCCGCTGGCGGATCTGATGGCACTGAAGGACCCTTCAGGGCTTTTTGCCTACTGCCTGACGTGCAGCGACCTCTGATCTATATACGGAGGAGGTGCCGCCGTGCCCGGACCACGAGAGGCTCAGGATGACAATCAAACGAATCCTTTCACTACCGGAGGGTTTGAATGAAGGACAAAAAGGCGATTAAGAGGGATATTCTGAACAAATTTAGATCCTTGAATGCCGTAAGCGAGGATCTGCTCCCGGCGCACTGGCTGGAGCTGGTCTACGTGAAAAACCTGACGGCCGATGAGAAAAAGACCTTTAAACGGGCGGTCCAGGAGCTGATAGCGGTGGGGATCGTCGAAAGTGTCGAAGGGACGGGCTTGAATCTGCGACTCACCCGAAAAGGCGAAAACCTGCTCTACTCGGGTGAAAACCAAAAACCGGGGGGCGAATCGGGTCAGGATGGCGGGCTTTTCCACTTCACCGGGTCAGAGGCCTGATGCAAGCGGCTTGGGCCTGGGAAAATCAAAAGGCGGCGCCCCAGCGTTGGTGGGGGCCGCCTTTCGGGTTTTATTATCCGTTTCTTACTTGAAAAGGTCGTTCAATAGGGACTCCTGAATCATCTTGCCGGCAATCGCATCCGGTTTGATCTCGTAAACCCCGCTCTCGATGCGGGACCGGAGATCCATGACCTTCTCCATGCGCACATCCGGTACGGACTGTAGCTGTTTTTGAGCCTCCTGGATGAGCCGGGCCGCATCGGAGATCACCACGGTGTCCTCTTTGATCCCCTGCTCACCACCTGTTTTTCCAGCCAGAGGCGCGGTTTTTTGCCTGGTCTGAACCTGATTGACGTAGGCATCGATCACGACATTCTGATTTTTATCCGAAATTTCCATTTAGGTCTCCTTTTGCCATGCGCGTGAACCGAGCCGCTGGACCTTTCTTTACAGTTTAACAAAAGGCACGATGTGAGTCAAACCGTGCCATCGCACTCGGTTGATACCGTTATCGGTTTTTCCGAGCGGAACTTTAGCTTTTTTTTTCACATTTTTTTTGCATTTTCCAAAAACCGGTGCGAATGAGGATCAGGATGTTTTTAGGTATGATATCCTGAAAAGCTATCGAGCTGTGGGGGAAGGGGCCATGATAGACGAGGGCGCCGAGGGCTATCAAAAAGGTTTGAATACGGCCTTGAACCTGCTGTCGCGCCGGGATCATTTTGTGCGCGAGATGCGGCGGAAGCTGGCGAGAAAAGGAATCCCGGAGGGTGCGATCGAGCAGGTCGTCGCCGAGTGCCTGCGCCTGAGCTATCTCGATGACGAACGCGCGGCTCTGGCGCTGATCGACCGCCTGAAACGCAAGGGGTGCGGACGCCGCCGCCTGCGCTTTGAGCTGTCGCAGCGCGGCCTGTCCGGGGATAGGACTTCAGCGTTGCTGGAGAGCCGCTTCACCCCGGAGGATGAAAGCGAACTGGCCTGGCGCACGCTGGAACGAAAATGGAAGAGCTATCCCGCCGGGGAAGGGGAAACGAAAAAAAGGGGCCGGATTCAGCGGTTCCTCTCCGGCCGGGGCTTTTCAGAGGCAAGCGTCCGCGCAGCCCTGGACCGCTTGGACAGCCCGGGTCGGGATGGGCGGGCAGAGCGGTGAACGGTCCGATGCAATGGGAGTCGGACCGGCCATGATCCGCGGGCGGGGAGCTCTCCCGGGGGCGTTTCCCGGAAAACGAGGAGTCCTCCGCATATCGGAGGGCCGCCTCAGAGCGATTCCGCGGCGAAGGTGTTGCATTGGCCGATGTTTCCCGTCTCGAAGCCGCGCTTGAACCAGCGCACCCGTTGCGCGGAGCTCCCATGGGTGAAGGAGTCCGGGGTTACATACCCCCGAGATTGGCGCTGGAGCCGGTCGTCCCCGATGCTGCTCGCGGCATTGAGGGCCTCCTCGATATCGCCCGGCTCGAGGATATTGCGGGCTTTTTGGGCGTGGTGGGCCCAGACGCCGGAGAGGCAATCGGCCTGGAGCTCCATCATGACCGAGAGGCGGTTCGCCTCGGCCTGGCCGGCACGCTCTCGCAGGGATTGGACCTTTTCGGCGATCCCGAGCAGGTTCTGGACATGATGCCCTATTTCGTGGGCGATCACGTAGGCCTGAGCGAAGTCTCCGGGAGCGCCGAAGCGGGTCTGGAGGTCCCGGTAGAAGCTCAAGTCGATGTAAACCTTGCCGTCGGCCGGGCAGTAAAAGGGCCCGACCGCCGCCGAGGCCAGGCCGCATGCGGATTCCACCGATCCCGAGAAGAGCACCAGGGAGGGCTCAACATAGGTCTTGCCCATGCTCCGGAAAAGGGCGTGCCAGACATCCTCGGTGTCGGCCAGCACCACGGAGACGAATTCGGCCAGACGGTTTTCCTCGGGGCTGCTCTCGACGGGCGCGCTCTGCGAACCGGCGCCGGGAAGCTGCAACGGATTCTGCTGCAGGATGACGGAGGGATCCACCCCGAAATAGAGGGCGACCACGATGAGAATCAGGGTGCCGATCCCGCCGCCCGCGACACCCCGCTTGACTCTCATGCCCCGGCGGTCCTCGACCCGTTCACTGCGCCTGCCATTCTCCCAACGCATTTTTTCCATCCCCCTTCAATCGGTGGGCAAGGCCACGGGATCCTTGGCCCCTGCCGGCTGCCTCATCATAGGCGTGCACTGCATCTCCGTCAATGGCTGCCGGAGCCTTTCCGGCTGACAAAGAGGTGCCGTCCGAACCGCCTTGACAGCGCCAATCCTCTTTGCGATAGTCCGGCAAGCGTCCGGCCTGTCCGGATCATCGCCCACGGAAAGAGGAGGCGTCATGCTCAAACTCGGAGAGAAGGGAGCCATCCCCCAGCGCGATGGCCAAACCTATGCCGTAGCGCCCCACATCCCCTGCGGTCTCATCACCCCGCAGCTTCTGCGGCGACTGGCGGATGTGGCCGAAAAATACGAGGTTCAGGCCGTCAAGATCACCGGAGCCACCCGGGTCGCCCTCATCGGCGTAAAAGAGGCGGACATCGACGCTATATGGGAGGAGCTGAAGCTGGACAAGGGGGCGGCGGTCGGCCTCTGCGTGCGCAGCATCCGCACCTGTCCCGGCAACCGTTACTGTAAGATCGGCCAGCAGGATGCGCTGGGCGTCGGCTTGAAGCTGGATCATATCTACCACGCCAGGCAGCTGCCCGGCAAATTCAAGATGGCGGTTTCGGGCTGCCACCTGAGCTGCGCGGAGTCATGGGTGCGCGATATCGGCCTGATCGGCCGCAAGGAGGGCTGGGCTCTCGTCATCGGCGGCAATGTCGGCGCCGAGCCCCGCATCGCGCAGCCGGTGGCGGAGGGATTGACCGACGAGGGGGCCCTCGCCGCCATCGAAAACGTCCTGGCGGTCTACACCCGGGATGCCAAGAAAGGAGAGCGCCTGGGCAAGATGATCGATCGCGTCGGCCTTGAGCCCTTCAAGGAAGCTCTCGTTTAAAAACCCGGATCCCGAACCGCTACGCCGGCACTCCCCGTTGCAAGGACGAACGCCCTGAAGGGGAGGGCGGCCTTTACCTCACAAGCGAGGTGGCGTTCACGAGCCTGGCCGGGATCGGCCTTTTCAGGGACTCCGCCGGTTGACCTCTCTTGACCGGCGGCGGGTTGATCCTCGCAAGCGCCGTGGCAAGCCAGCTCGACCCGTCCCTGCGATGAAGTGGAGCATGATCAGATCATTGCCGGCAATAGCGGCGGCCCTTGCCGCCGCCGGTGCACTGGCGGCGGCCCCGTGCCTGGCGGCCGGCGGCTCAGGCCACGGCCCGCTCGCCCTCCCCTGCGAGGTGCGCCTGGCGCAGCAGGCCAAGGGCAATCTCGCCCCCAACTCCTCCTTTGAACGGATGAGCCCCACCGGCGGCATGGGGGAGCCCCACGGCTGGAGCAGGGTTGGGGAGCAGGTCGAATGGGTCGACCGCGAGGCCGGCGCCGGTGAGGACGAGGTCCGCCACGGCCGGCGCGCCATCAAGGTCCATCGCGCCACGGCCGGCGAGCTCGACGAAGCCGAGGGGGTGATGAGCGATTTCATCCCCGTGATCCCCGGCACCTACGACCTCACCTGCGACCTGCGCTTGAAGCGGATCGACCCCCAGCGGCGCCGCTGGGGCGCCCGCCTGGGCGACATGAACCCCGTCGGCGCCGGCCCGATCGACGCCTCCGACAAAAGCTACACCTTCGCCAACTACTGGTCGATCGACGACTTCCCCTGGGCCACCGTCCGCCCCCGCACTTACAACTACCCCTTTTCGGAGGGGGATCTGCCGGAGCAGACCCGCTATGTGCGCCTTTTTTTCGGCCTGAAGGGTGCCGGCACGCTTTGGCTGGACAACGTGGAGTTCCGCTACTCCAAGTGGAACTTCACCGCCCTGGAGCGCATGCAGCCGTATATCGGGCGCCCCCTCTCACAGATCGAGGCCTTGATCCCCACGCCGAAG
>JALOOS010000123.1 GCA_025454275.1 Desulfobacterales bacterium
GTCGTGAGACCGCAGATGCCTCTTACCCCGGATCAATTCCTGAAAAGCGTCGATGAGCGCCAGCCCCCCGCGGGGCTGGCCGAAACCCTGGTCTCCTTGGTGATCGAAATGCTGGCGGCCTGATGGGTGACCTTTGTGCCGTCACCGCGGCTGGTGCTGGAACGGGAGGATGAACCATGGAGGGGTGGAAGGCTTCCGGCGCGCCGAAAACGGGGGAAGTGGAAGTTCGCGACGGCTATTTTCGGGTCCCGCTGGCGCTTCTCTGCGCCGTGGTCCTGGCCTGCGCGGCCACGGTCCTGGCCCCCCCGGCCGGGCGCTTGAACTGGTTCCTGGAGGTGGCGCCGGGGGCGGCCGGGATCACCGTTTTGATCCTCACCGCCCGGCGCTTTCCCATGTCGCAGCCGCAACCACTACGACCGGGTGGGCCACGTGGCATTAGGGGTTTTTCCCGCCGTCGTCATCCGCGAGGTGCTGCTGCGGCAGACCCCGCTTGAGCGCGGGGGGTGGCTTTATTTCATCATCCTGAGCATCGTGCTCGCCATCGCCGCCTTCTGGGAGCTCCTGGAGTGGTGGGTCTCCCTGATCGTTGCCCCCGATGTCGGCCAGGCCTATCTCGGTTCCCAGGGCGACCCGTGGGATGCCCACTGGGACATGCTCCTCGCCCTGCTCGGGGCTGCGGCTGCCCTCCCCCTTTTCGCCCGGCACCACGATCGCTCCCTGGCCCGGGTCGCTGCATGAGGACATGGGTGAGCTCATCGTTGACAAGCACCTGCGCTGTTCGCTATCAGGAGTCATCCCCTGTCCATCATGTGTTGTACCCGATACCAAAGGAGGTGACGGATGAAGAGGCTGGCTGCGATCCTGGTCATCGTGTTGACGGGAACCCTCGCATCGGCGGCGGACCCCGCCCTTTTGGAGAAGGCCCGGGCGGAGAAGAAGGCCGCTTTTTACGCCAACATCACGGCCGTTGAACCCATCCTGGAGGCTTTCGGGAAGGCCTACGGGGTGTCGGCCGAGTACACGCGGGTTTCGACCAACAAATTCGTCGCCACGGTGCTGACCGAGCACCAGGCCGGAAAACTCCTGGCAGATGTGGTGCAGGCGCCTCTGCCTATCCTCGACATTCTGAAAGAAAAGGGGGTCCTGGCATCCTACCGGCCGGCCGCCATGGCCGGCTACCCGGCCTGGGCCGCCCGCGACGAGAAGATCCAGCTCTTCGGGATCGAGTACGTCGCCCCCATCTACAACAAGGACCTGGTCAAGCCCGCGGACGTCCCCCGGAAGTATGAGGACCTGGCCGACCCCAAGTGGCGGGGCAAGATTGTCATGGCCGACCCTTCCACCCACGCCACCACCATCTCCTGGCTGATCGGCCTGAAGGAGAAGGTCTTCCCCTCCGAGGAGGCCTGGATGGCCTTCGTGAAGGGGCTGGCTGCGAACCAGCCCATGTTCGTCAACTCCTTCGGCCCCACGCCCGCGCCGGTGGAGAGCGGCGAGAAGCTGATCGCCATCTCCATGCCGAAATACATCATCACCAAGGCCCCGGCCCCCCTCGACTGGGCGCGGGTGGCCCAGCCTCTTCTCGGCACCCCGCGCGCGATGGCCCTCACCGCCGCCGCCCCGCACCCGCACGCGGCCCGGCTCTTCATCGACTACTGGCTTTCGAAAGAGGCCATGAAAATCATGGCCGAGAAGGTCGGCGAGTATGTCCTGGCCCCGGGGGTCTTCCCTCCCATCGACGGGATGGACAAGGCCCGGGTGGAGCCCATCCGGGAGCTGTCCGACGATGAGATCCGCCGGTGGGGCGGGGAATTCAAGAAGATCTTCGCCACGCCCTGACGCGAGCAGCCCCTTCATCATGCTGCCTGTTCCGCGACCCCGGCACCGGACTCCCGGTGCCGGGGTCTGAGCCCGCGACCATGGAAATACGCATTACCCGCCTCAGCAAGGACTTCGCCTCGGAGGGCAAGCGCATCCACGCCCTCGCGAAGGTCGATCTGACCATCCCGGCCAACCAGATTTTCACCCTGCTCGGCCCGAGCGGCTGCGGCAAGACCACCCTGCTGCGCTGCATCGTCGGCTTGGAAGCCCCCGACGAGGGGGAGATCACCATCGGCGGGGAGGTGGTCTGGTCGGGCGCGCGGGGGGTGTTCGTGCCTCCCGAAAAACGCGGTCTCGGCATGGTCTTCCAAACCTACGCCATCTGGCCCCACATGACGGTTTTCGAAAACGTGGCCTATCCCCTTCAGGCCCGCAAGCGACCCCGGGAGGAGATCCGCCGGATGGTGATGCGCACCCTGGAGCGGGTGCAGCTGGTGGGGTTCGAGAACCGCCCGGCGACGAAGTTGAGCGGCGGCCAGCAGCAGCGCGTGGCGCTTGCGCGGGCGCTTGCGGCCGAGCCCAAGGTGATCCTCTTCGACGAGCCCCTGAGCAACCTCGATGCCAAGCTGCGGGAGGAGACCCGCAAGGAACTGCGGCGCTTTCTGACCGAGCTCAAGATCACGGCGGTCTACGTGACCCACGACCGGGTCGAGGCGCTTTCCCTTTCGGACGCGATCGCGGTCATGAAGGATGGGCGCATCGTAGAGATCGGCGACCCCCACAAAATCTACTTCGACTCGGACCACCGCTTCGTTGCGGATTTCATCGGCCGTGCCAACCTGATCGACGGCCGGGTCGCCGCCCAGGAGGGCGCCCATACCCGGGTCGATTCCGTCATCGGCCCCATCGCCTGCCAGCTGCGCCCGCAGCTTGTCGCCGGCAGCCCGGTGGCGGTCTGCATCCGGCCGGAGTTCATCCGGGTGGCCGCTCGGGCGCAGGACACCGAGGGCGGGGCGAACCGCTTCCGGGGCCGGTTGGAGTCGCTCGTATTTGTGGGCGAGGCCTACGAGGGGGAAATCCGCGTGGGGGACCAGCGCCTGATCGCCCGGATCCACCCCGCCGCCGCCCTCGTCGAAGGCGTGGAGGTCGAGTTCGCCGTGGAGCCAGAGCATTGTCTCGCGCTTTCACACTGAGCCGGATCCGGCCCAGACCCGGACCCCAGGGGGGCCTGACCTGGGCGCTTATCATCCTGGTCGGGTTTCTGACCGTCTGCCCGGTCGTCATGCTCGTCCTCGGCAGCTTTTCCACCGGGCTTGAGGCCTTCGGCAGCCTGACACTCGCAAAATACATCGAGGCTTACACAGACCCGGCGCTTGCCGCCATCATTCTCAACACCGTGGTCTTCACCGTCGGCTCGGCCGCCGTGGCGACCGTCCTCGCCCTTTTCCTCGCCTTTTTGAATACGCGGACCAACATCCCCTTCAAGTCGCTCTTCGGGATCATCTCGATCATCCCCATGATGATCCCCCATATCCTTTTCTGCGTCAGCTGGGCCCTATTGCTCAACCCCTCGAACGGTCTCTTCAACCTGCTCCTGCGCGAGCTCGGCTTATCAGGAGCGGCCGTCAACATCTACTCCATGCCGGGGATGATCTTGGTGGAGGGGCTTCTGGACCTGCCGATCGCCTACCTGATCCTCGCCCCGGCCATGTCCGCCTTCGACGTCTCCCTGGAGGAGTCCTCCAAGGTCTGCGGTGCCTCCAATCTGCGCACGCTGGCCCGGGTGACCCTGCCGGTGCTCCGGCCGGCCATTCTCGCGGCCTTCATCCTGGTCATCGTGCGCAGCCTCGCCTCCTTTGCGGTCCCCGCCGTGCTGGGCATGCCGGGGCGGATCTATGTGCTCGCGAGCCACATCTACCGCATCATCGCCACTGGGTTCGCGGCGGACTACGGCCAGGCGGCGGCGGTGGGCATGAGCGCCCTATCGGCCTCGATCGTCCTCATCGTCATCTACCGCCGGCTGACTGCGGCGGGCGAAAAATTCGTGACCGTCACCAGCCGCGGCTACCGCCCGGCGGTGATCGATCTGAAGGGTGCCCGGCTCCCGCTCTGCGGCTGCGTCGGGCTTATCTCGTTCGTTCTGATCGTGCTGCCGGTGGCGGTCCTCTTCTACGTCTCGCTCCTGCCCTACTCCATGGTGCCGAGCGCGAAAGCCCTCGGGTTCATGAGCTGGAAGAACTGGCTATCGGTGATCCGGGACCCGGTCTCCTTTCTCGCGCTCAAGAACAGCGTTGTGTTGGGCATCGGCGGCGCATCGCTCGGGGTGGTGCTCTCGATCTTCGTCGCGTACATCATCGTCAAGGTCCGCACCCGGGCCGCGGGGGTGCTCGAGTCGCTGAGCTTCCTCTCCTTCTCGTTCCCCGGGATCGTGATCGGGGTGGGCTTCATGTGGTTCTTCGTCTTAACCCCGCTCTACGCCACGATCTGGGCGCTTTTGATCGGCTACATCGCCACCTACCTCCCTTACGGGATCCGGCCCCTCACGAGCGCCTTCGTCCAAATCCACAGCCACCTCGAAGAGTCCTCGCGGGTCTGCGGCGCGGGCACTCTCCTCACCCTGCGGCGGGTCGTCATTCCGCTCCTGGTGCCGGGGATCGTCTCGGGCTGGATCCTGATGGCGACCATGTTCGTGCGGGAGCTCACCCTCTCAGTGGTGCTCTCGCGTCCCGGGACCGAGGTGATCGCAGTCCAGATCCTGCGCTATGCCGAGGACGGGTTGTGGGGCAGGCTCTCGGCCCTGGGGATCATCATGATCATCATTTCAACCGCACTGGTGGCGGTGGCATCGTTCATAGGCCGGAAATTCGCCTTGACGGAGAGAGGGTAGGCCCTGGGGCAGAGGTGGAGGGGCCTCAGCCCGGCCCGGGGCGGACCACCACGTAGTGGGTCGCCGGGCCGCGGCCGGTCTTTCGCAGCAGCCCCCGGCGCACGAGGTCCTGGAGGTCGTAGATGGCGGTACGGGGCGGGAGCATGCCGCCGATGATCTCCTCGTAGGCCGTGCGGGTGATCTGACCCCGGGCCAGGATCACCGGGAAGGCCTTCTGCTGGCGGGGGTTCAGCCCCGGGGGCAGGCCGGCACCCGCGGCCGGCGCCGGTGCATGGGCCGGGGCGGGGCCGTGCCCTTCCGCCTCATCGAGGTCGAGCGGGATGTCTTCGGCCTGGATCAGCCGGCCCTCGGCCATGACGACGGCCCGGATGATGCAGTTCTGCAGCTCGCGCACATTGCCCGGCCAGTCGTAGCCCGTCAGCTTGAACAGCGCCCCCTTGCTCAGCCCGATCCCGCTCTTGCCGCTCAGCTTCTCCTGCAGGGCCAGGAAATGACGTGCCAGCACCACGATGTTCTCCTTCTGCTCCCGCAGCGGGGGGGTGTGGATCGTGATCACCTTGAGGCGGAAATAGAGGTCCTCGCGGAACACTCCCTGCGCGATAAGGGCTTTCAGGTCGGCGTTGGTGGCGGCGATCAGGCGCGCGTTCACATCGAGCTCGCGGTCGCTGCCGAGGGGTTTGATCTTGCGCGCGCTGATGGCGCGCAGAAGGGCCTGCTGGACCCGGGGCGAGGCGGCCTGGATCTCATCCAGGAAGAGGGTGCCTCGGTCGGCTTCGAGGAAGGCCCCCTTGCGGTCGGCCTTGGCCTCGGTGAAGGCCCCTCTCACGTGGCCGAAGAGGGTGTCGAGCAGGAGGTTTTCATCCAGTGCGCCGCAGTTGATCGAGATGAACGGCCCGGCGGCGCGGGTGCTCAGGCGGTGGACGGCCTCGGCGGTCAACTGCTTGCCGGTTCCGGTCTCGCCGATGATGAGCACATCCGCTTCCACCGGGGCGGCCTTCATGATCTCGGTTTTGAGTCGCTCGATCCGGGGACCGCCGCCTATGATCGCCGGTATGGGATCGGTGGATGCTTGCGCGATGGGAGCAGCGAACGCCTGGTCCAGATGCGCCTGCTCCTTAAGCAGGGTGGCGCGGATCCGGCGCTCCTTTTCGCCGGCGGCGATGGCCTGCCGCTGGAGCTCGGCCCCGAGGTTGTTGATCGCGGTCTGAAGGGCGCTGATCTCTTTTCCATAATAAGGCATTTCGATCGGCTGGAACTCCCTGTCAAATGAAATCCCCTTGGCGGACTCGGCCAGCTTCAGGATCGGCCGGGTGATGGTTCGGCCGAGCAGGTATATCAGGCCGGAGATGATCAGGGCCGAGGCGGCGGCCACCACCAGCATCGCGTCCAGATATTTGTAGCCGGCCGAAAGGGGCAGGCGGCTGATGTCCATGAAAGCGAC
>JALOOS010000363.1 GCA_025454275.1 Desulfobacterales bacterium
TGGATGAGGTGATCGCCGCCATGGACCAGACGGGCCGGAGCCTCCCCATGGAGCTGCGCTGCACGGGATTGGGGGGGCTTGCCATCACGCCGACCGCAAAGAGGATCGAACAAGAACTGAGCCGCCCGAATTCAAGCGGCTGAAACCAGGGCCGGTACTCCCGCCCGGGGGGACTATCCAATCGCGGCTGGAGCCTACTCCGCCGAAGTGCTTTTGGCTAAGAAGGCCGGGAGCCGCTCCCACAAGGCCGGCCGGCCATATTCGACAAAACCGCGCCACTGACCCGCAACCGGTTTTAAAAACGTGATCGGGCCATGGAACATCGTTGACGAGGGCCGCACATGAAAAACAAGATGCGCGTCATGACCGAAAGGCCGCTCAACGCCGAAACCTCCGCCGAGCACCTCCGCTCCTGGATCACCCCCAATGCGGTGTTCTTCGACCGCAACCAGGGCGCCGTACCGCAGCGGCGCGTCTCGCTCAAGCGCTGGCGGCTCGCGGTGGAAGGGGAGGTCGCGCGCCCGCGTTTGCCTCGGGCGGCCGCGGCCGACACCCTGGAATGCTCCGGGAACGGCCGCTCGCTTCTGACCGAAAAAGCCGCGGGAAACCCCTGGACCATCGGCGGGGTGGGCAACGCCGTCTGGGGCGGGGTCTGGCTGCGGGAGGTGCTGCACGCGGCCGGGCTGGCGCCGGCCGCCCGGGTTCGACGCCCCGCTCGGCTCGGCCGGGGTCAAGTTCATCCGCAGCATCCCCATCGAGAAGGCCCTCGATTCGACCCTGCTCGCCTACGAAATGAACGGCGAGCCGCTGCCGCTCAAACACGGCTACCCTCTGCGGGCGCTGGCGTTGGGCTGGACCGGTGCGAACTGCGTCAAGTGGCTGAGCCGCATCGTCGTGATGGACCGACCCTACGAAGGCTTCTTCATGGACAAGGTCTACCGGGTGTTCCAAAAAGGGCAGGATCCCAAGGAGGGCAGGACGGTCATGGGGATCAAGCTGAAATCGATCATCACCCAGCCGCTCCCCGGCGAATCCCTGCCCGCCGGGCGCATCGTCGTTCTCGGCGCCGCCTACGGCGGGGAGCATGCGGTCGCACGGACGGAGGTCTCGACGGACGGCGGTGCCTCGTGGGAGCCGGCCGAGTTCATCGGCCCGCAGGCGCCTTATGCCTGGCGGCAGTGGCAGTACCTCTGGCAGGTTGAAGCGCCGGGCGGCTACACCCTCATGGCCCGGGCCGTGGATGCGCAGGGCCGGGAGCAGCCGATGCGATCGGAATGGAACGTGCTCGGCTACGGAACGAACGGCGTCCACGAGCATACCGTCGCCGTGCGCATTGTTTGAGCGCATGCCTTGCGGCCGGCCGTACCTCCCGGCGGCGGCTCGAATCAAGCGACCGGCCGCCACACCCCCGAACCATCGTTCCAGACCCGAGAGAAGGGCTCGCCTGCCGCCAGTTGACGGAATACCCCTGTCGGCGGGCTGATCCCCTCCCCGTCCCTCCCGTAGAAGGGGTCCCAGGGCATTAAGATCAGCGCCTGGCGGGGCATTGCCAGGGATACGAAGCGCGGCATGAGCGCAGTACGCCGCCGCCGGGCGTCGGCGGCTGCGAGCAGCGCCGAAAGTGAAGGGAAAGCCATCATTTCCTGAAGGGTCACAAGACCCGGCGGGGTGAGGGGCACCGTACCGGAATGGTTCGCCACGAGCGCCTCGGCCGGGCTCAGCCAGATCCCTTCAGTCGTTTCGCGCATGTCCGGCCGGCAGGCTTGGCCCTCGGGCAGCACCGCCAGAAAAAAGGGGGTGTCGAAGCGCCGCGGCATGGCGACCGGTGTGATCCACCGCCCCCAGCTCACGAGTGCCGAAAGGCGCAGCACCCAGCCGTCGGAAGCCATAAGGCGCCTGAACCAGCCGCGCTCAGCCCCATGGTCGGCGCGGAAGGCGCAGGCCGCCTCGTAATCCCCAGGCGCCCCCGGCCGGCGCTCCGCGAAAAGCGCCCGGGACTCCTCGAAGGCCTCCCTCACGGCCGCAACGGCGTAGGCCAGTGGATCCGTCCCGTCGGCCTCCCCCAGGCGCGCGCGGAGGGGCTCCGGCGCCAGATCCACCCGCTCCCGCCAGAATCCCCAATCGCCGTCGCCGGGATCGACCCACCCCCCCGGGAATACAAAACTCCCGGGCATGAAACCGCTCTTGGGGTTGCGGCGCAGCAGGTGGATCTGAAGGCAGCCGGCCTCCTCGCGGGCCAGGATCAGGGTCGCCGCCGGCACCGGCACCGCAGGTTCAAAAGCCTTCGCCATCTGCAACTCAGACCGGGGCCAGGACGTGGATTCCTACGTTTTTCACCAGGGCCTGGACCTTCTCGCGGTAGCTCAGCATATGGGGTGCCTTGAGGTGGGTCCGCAGATCCTCCAGGCTCTCCCAGGCTTCGATGATGGTGACCACATCGGCCCGCGGGGCGGCCTGGACCGGAATCCCCGATTCGCCAGGACCCGGGGAACGTTCTCCTTGAGAATGGCCAGGAATTGATCCCGGCATCCCCCCTTCAACTTGACGGTCGCGATAACGTGAATCATGGCGGCTCCTATCGGCAGGCCGCTGGGTCGACGGCGGCCCTCTTCTTGTCGAAGGACCATATCCGGATTGTCGCCGGAGGTCAATCCAACCCAAAATCGGATTTTTTTAGTGAATGAGAGTTGACAACACCTATCAGCTGACTTAAACATGCGGGTCACATTTGTTCGCAACCGCGTCTTATGCGCAGACCTCGAACGGGGTGGAGAAAAATTCACAGGGGCAGGCAGGAGGGATCAATGTCATCATCGTTGTCATCGCGAAAGTTAGCAAAGATCTTTATGGTGCTGTTCACGCTCATGGCCTTCGCCGGAGCATCGGGCGTTTGGGCCCAGACCCCGGCGCCGACAACGGAGCAGCCGGCCGCCAAACCGGCGGAAGCCAAACCCAAGGTGGTCGGCGACAGCCTGGGGCTGCCGGCCAAGCTGGGTCAGGAGATCGCCAAGGCCCCCGAGGGCAAAGGCAAGGGCCAGATAGATCCGAGCGCGCCGCGAGGGGTTTTCGGCATTCCGGGAGCTCCGCAGCCGAGTTCGATTCTGATCTTCCTTTGGGCCACCTGGGTGGGCTGGGTCTTCTCGACCGTCGGGGCCTTCGGCGGCATCATGGCCGGCGTCGGCCACATGACGATCTACGGTCTGGGCGACTACGTGCGGACCTTCCGGGACACCGCACCGGGTCTGAACAAA
>JALOOS010000124.1 GCA_025454275.1 Desulfobacterales bacterium
GCAGGTCGGGTTCGTCGTTCACGACCAAGACTTTGATCCGGCGTGCCATACCGCCACCTGGATGGAAGGATGCCTCTGGCCACTCGCTGAAGCAGGAAGTGTTCCAAACGGGGAGGCTGTTTTTTTATAATGTAATTCCAGATGGTTGAAGCAATAACCGGCCCAAAGGGATGGAGTGGGAGGGGTTGCCGGCGTTGCAGTTGTTACAGCATAGAAACTATTTTATGATTTTAAAACAATATGTTGAAATGCTTGAATGACCTGTTTGCATCACAATTGCAACATGCCGCAACACTTAGACGGTTGTTGAAAAGCAAGGTTTAGGCCGCCAGCCACGGCGGGACCGGATCATTGCCTGAAGCGCCGTTGTTCCACGACCTGTCAGGGGGCCAGCTCGAACTTCTTCATCTTGCGCCACAGGGTGCTGCGGTCCATGCCCAGATCCGCCGCCGCCTGACTGCGGTTCCAGTCGCGGCGCCGGAGGGCCGCCAGGATCCGCTCCCGCTCGGGAAGGCGCCCCTCGCCGGGGCGGCGGGCGGCGCGGCCGGCATTCAATGGGGGGCGGCGCAGGTAATCGGGAAGGTGCTTGCGCCGCAGGGTATTCTCCTGGCACAGGATCAGGGCGTGTTCGAGGATGTTTTCGAGCTCGCGGATGTTCCCGGGGTAGGAATAGTTCAACAGCACCTGCATGGCGTTCTCCGAAATCTCAGGAGGCGGCATGCCCCGGGCGGCGCTCAGGCGCCGCAGGATGTGGCCGATCAGGAGCGGCACATCCGCCGGCCGCTCCTTCAGAGGGGGAAGCTCGATCCGGAACACATTCAGCCGGTAGTAGAGGTCTTCGCGGAACCGTTTCCCGGCCACCAGCTTCGCCAGGCCCTGATTGGACGCGGAGATGATGCGCACATCGACCTGGGTGGTGTGGGTGGCCCCCAGGGGGAAAAAAATCTTCTCCTCGATCACCCGCAGCAGCTTCGCCTGCAGGGCGAGGGGCAGATCGCCGATCTCGTCCAGGAAAATCGTCCCGCCGTCGGCCGCCTGGAACCGGCCGGGCTTGTCCTTCTCGGCGCCGGTGAACGCCCCGCGCATGTAGCCGAACATCTCCGATTCGAGCAGACTGTCCGGAATCGCCGCGCAGTTCACCTTGATCAACGGCCGGTCGCTGCGGCGGCTGGCCGAGTGGATCACCTTGGCCAGGAAATCCTTGCCGGTGCCGGTGGGCCCCTCGATCAGCACCGTGGCGTCGGTTTTAGCCACCACCTGCACGTTCTCGAAGATGCGCTGCATCGGCGCGGACCTGCCCACCATGTCGTGAAAGCTGTAGCGGTCCTGGATCGCCTGGTCGAGTTGGTGGACCAGGGTGAGATCGGAAAAGGTGGCCATCCCGCCGACGACGATCCCTTTCTCGTTGGCAAGCGGGAAAAAGCTCGCCCGGATGGGCACCGGCACCCCTTCGGGTGTGATCATCCGGCTCTTCATGCTGCTGCGCGGCGCACCGGCGGCGATGGTCTCCATCAGCAGAGCCCACTCCGCCGAATTGCCGCCCTCGAAAACGCCGCTGCCGGAGCGTCCCAGCAGATCCACCCGGCTGTGGCCGGAAATTTTTTCCGCCGCCGTGTTGAAAAAGGTGACGACCCCGCCGCGGTCCACCGTGAAGATCCCCACATCGAGGTTGTCCAGGATGAGCTTCAGGCTGCGCTCTTCGTAGTGGATGCGGTTGACCAGATCGGCGATGGGCGAGTGGTCCTGGAGGATGGTGAAGCAGCCCACCACCCGCCGCCGGGAATCGTAGACGGGGGCGGAGATGCGGGTCACAAGGTGGCTTTCGCCGTTTTCCCCCTCGATCGGGATCACCGGCTCCGGTCCCGCCCGGGGCCCGGAACCTCTGAAGGGGCAGTGGGCCAGGCAGGGAACGCCCAGGAAGACATCCCGGCAGTCGCGGCCGATCGCCTCCGGCGCGCGAATGCCCAGCAGGGCCTGGGCGCTCAGGTTGAGGGCCACGATCCGCCGGTCGCTGCCCACCATGAAGGCCCCCACGTTGAGCTCATCCAAAACGCCCAGCCACTGGTCGCAGGCGATGCTTTTCCCCTTGAACCCCATGATCTGCGATTCCGCGCCCCCTCACCCCTCGGCCGGCAGCGGCAGCGTGATGCGGAAGGCGGCCCCGCCCTCAGGATGGTTTTCGGCCGCGATCGTGCCGCGGTGGCGCTCCACGATCCCGTAGACCGTGGAGAGGCCCAGCCCCAGCCCGTGGCCTTCGCTCTTGGTGGTGAAAAACGGCTCGAAGATGTTGGCCAGGTGCTCCGGAGGAATTCCCGGCCCCGTATCCCGGACGGTGATGACCACCGTGCGCGCCGCTCCGTCCGGCCGCGCCGCGAGGGTCAGGGTACCGCCGCCCGCCATGGCGTCGATGGCGTTGAAGATCAGGTTGATCAGGCACTGCTGGAGCTGGTTGAAGTCCCCGGCCAGCGCCGGCAGGCCGGATGCGACCTGGAGATCGATCCGGATCCGGCTCAGCTCCAGTTTGTGGCGGCTCAGCAGCACGCAGCGCCGGATCAGCTCCTCCACGTCGACCGGTCCGAACGCAGCCGGCGAGCGCCGCGAGAAGCTGAGCAGCCCGGAAACGATCTGGGAGCAGCGGCCGGTCTCCGAATCGATGATGCCCAGGTAGCGCGCAAACTTCTCCTGCCGCTCTCCGGTCAGCGGCCCCTGGCCGAGCAGCTTGGCCATGAGCCGGATGTAGTTCAATATGCCCGAGAGGGGGTTGTTGATCTCGTGGACCACGCTCGCCGCCAGGCGCCCCAGGGACATCATCTTGTCCTGGTGCAGGATGCGCGCCTGGTCCGCGATCTCCCGCTCCAGCTGGCGCATCGCACGCAGGTCCCGGAAAAAACCCACCCGCCCGGCCGGCCGGCCCTCGTCCATGAGGGAGACCGCCGAGACCTGGACCGGGATCTCCCGCCCGCCCTTGGCTTTCAGAAGGGTCTCGAAGAGCATCAACCGGCCCGGCCCGCCGAAGCCCTCCCCCGCCAGCTCGCGCTGGAAGCGCTCGGCCTCGGCCGGGGAGAAAAACCGGTCGAAGTCCATTCCGGCCAACGCCTCCCGGCGGCTGAAGCCCGCCAGCCGCTCCATGCTGCCGTTGTAGATCAGCACCCGCCCCTTCTCGTCGCTGCCCAGGATTCCGTCCATCGAGCTTTCGATCAGGTTGCGCTGAAAGGCGATGGTTTTCAGGAGCTGCTGGCTGGTGGCCGCCTTCTCTCTTTCCAGCAGCTGGGTGTACTCCTTGAGGCGCCGGCGGGAGCTCAGCCGCTCTCCGGCGCGTTCGATCGCCAGGAACAGGTTTTCGCTGCTGATCGGCTTGGTGATGAAATCCGAGGCGTCCAGCTGCAGCGCGCGGATGGCGAGCTCCATCTCGCCGAAGGCCGTCGCCACGATCACCTCGATCTCGGGATGATGGGCTTTTAGATGTTCCAGGACCTGCAGCCCGTTCATGCCGGGCATGCGGATATCGGTGATGACGATCTCGGGAGGGGCGTCGGCGCACAGTCGGATCCCCGCGGCACCGTCGGCGGCCGTGCGGACGCGGTGGCCGGCATCGGCCAGCGTCACGGACATCACATCGCGGATGTCCTCCTCATCGTCGATGAGCAGGATGTTCCAGGCCTGGGGCATAGACCGCATCTCCCCGGCAAACAGGCATTTTTCCCCGTGAGTTTGCGCCAATGGACCCGGAGTGAAATGGCTTAAAACAGCTGATGGATGTTGACATAGCACAATCCGCCGCAAAGCGAAACAGGGATCGATCCCTGCAAATTATGAAATAATGTTCAAAATAAACCTTGACACGGCTGTGGTCGCCGGATATATTATGCACAAATGTTCATAACAAGGAGCGCCTATGCCCCGACCGCGAATGAATCGCCGCATCTGCCGCCAGCCGCCGGTGGGATTTTACAAACCGCAGGGAGTCCCGCTGGGGCGCCTGCGCGGCCTCACCCTGACCCTGGACGGCCTCGAGGCGATCCGCCTGGCGGATGCCGAGGGGCTGGAACACGAGGCGGCGGCGGCCTCGATGGGGATCTCGCGGCCGACCTTCTCGCGGCTGCTGGCGGAGGCCCGCGGCACCGTGGCCCGGGCGCTCGCCAACGGCTGGGCCCTGCGCATCGAGGGGGGCAACTACGAGCTGGCCGAGGCGGTCGACATGCGCGGCTTCGGCCGGCGCCGCCGCTGCCGGAGCGGCGCGGCCGGGTGGGCTGGGCCGCCCGGGGAATGAACAGAGCGCATCGCCTATCGGGGCGATGCCGCGCCACACCATCAAGGGAGGTGATTCGTATGCCAGGTTTCAACGGAACAGGACCCATGGGGGCCGGACCGCGAACAGGAGGCGGTTTCGGCTATTGTACACCGAACGCGACAATTGGAGTCCCCGCCCCCCGGGGGATCGGCAGGGGGGCAGGTCGGGCGATGGGCGGCCGCGGCCTGCAGCGCGGGTTCCGCGGCGGCGGACGCGGCGCCCGCTGCGGGTGGGGCTTCCCCTATTACGGGGGGCCGGGACGCTATTTCCAGCACCCAGCCGCCGACGAGGCCTCACTGCTCCGCGCGGAGGCGGATGAGCTGAAGGCCCGTCTGGACGCCGTCGAGCGCAGGATGGCCGAGCTCGATACCCGCGGCGCATCACCGCAGGAGCAGGCCGGCTGATTTGGGGAAAGGGTTCAAGGCTCCGAGGGGTCAAGGGGTCGAGTGATCATCTACCCGGGCCCCTCGCGCTTTGTTTTTAGGAACCCTGGCAGGGTCGGACCACGACCGAATCGCGGCGGGAGCCTGCTCCGCCGAAGTACGGCCTACGAAGGCCGGGAGCCTCTCCCAAAAAAATGCAACTGACCGGTGATGAGGAGGCTGACCCTGGCATCAGGATCAGTTATGGTAAAAAGCTCATAATTTTACTTGACACCATGAATACTTTAATTTAATAATGAGCGAAAGCTCATTATTAGGAGGCTCGATGCCGCGCCCGAAAAAATGCCGAATGGTCGATGCCGCGCCGGGTGTGCGGTTTTTCAAACCTCAGGGCATTCCTGCCCGGGAGTTGGAGGAGGTCTACCTTTCGCTTGACGGCTACGAGGCGCTGCGGTTGGCTGACCGGGAAGGGCTCCGCCATGACGAGGCCGCCCGGAGGATGCAGGTGTCGCGCCAGACCTTCGGGCGGATCCTCTCCGCCGCGCACAAGGCGGTGGCGGATGCGATCGTAGAGGGGCTGGTGCTTCGAATCGAGGGCGGGGAGTATCGTGTGGCCGAAACCGAAAGCATGCCGAAAAGCACGCCGCCGGAGCAACTATCTAAAGGAGACGAGAACCCAATGAAAAAAATCGCGGTGAGCAGTGACGGCCCGACCCTTGATAGCGCCGTGGACCCCAGGTTCGGCCGGGCCGCGGGGTTTGTCATCATCGACGCGGAGACCATGGTCTTCGAATACGTCGAAAACGGCGCCTCCCAGGCGATGGCCCAGGGGGCCGGGATCCAGACCGCCGAGCTGATGGCGCAACACGGCGTGGGGGTCGTGCTCACGGGCTACGTGGGACCCAAGGCATTTCAGGCGCTTTCTGCGGTCGGCATCCGGGTCGGGCAGAACCTGGAAAATCTCACCGTGCGCGAGGCGGTGGAGCGTTATAAGAGCGGCCAGGTGGCAATAGCCGCCGCCCCGAACCGCAGCGCGGCCGGAGGCCGGCCGTGATCCTGGCCGTCGCCAGCGGCAAAGGGGGAACCGGCAAGACCACCGTCGCCGCTTCGTTGGCCTGGGTGTGGCCGCGGCCGGTAGCGGCCGTCGACCTGGACGTGGAGGAGCCGAACCTGCACCTCTTCCTTCAGCCGCAGATCGAGGGGAGCGAAACCGCCTCCATCGAGGTCCCGGTCGCGGACGAGTCCAAGTGCACCC
>JALOOS010000364.1 GCA_025454275.1 Desulfobacterales bacterium
CCGCATCATCTGCTCGGCCTCCTTGCCGACGAGGGCGGTGGTGGTGTCGGGCAGCATCGTGACTTCGGCGGAGATGTAGGGCACGCGCAGCTGGTCGATCGCCGTCTTGACGGCTTCGAAGTCCTCGGGGGCGGTGATGACCTCCCAGCTGCCGTCCTCGTCGCGGACATCCTCGGCCCCCGCCTCCAGGGCCTTCTCCATCAGCTTCTCCTCGTCGATGGCTGCGCGGTCGATCGCGATATACCCTTTCTTCTTGAACATCCAGGCGACGCAGCCGTTGGCGCCGAGGTTGCCGCCGTTCTTGGTGAAGATGTGGCGGATTTCGGCGACGGAGCGGTTCTTGTTGTCGGAGAGCGACTCGACCAGGACCGCCGCCCCGCCGGGCCCGTAGCCCTCGTAGATGCTCTCCTCGTAGCTCACCCCCTCGAGCTCGCCCGTGCCCTTCTTGATCCCGCGCTCGATGTTGTCCTTGGGCATGTTCTCGGCCTTGGCGGCCAGGATCGCCGCCCGCAGCCGGGGGTTCCCGTTCGCGTCCCCGCCGCCCATGCGGGCGGCCACCGTGATCTCCTTGATCAGCTTGGTGAAGATCTTCCCGCGCCGGGCGTCCGCCGCGCCCTTCTTGTGCTTGATGCTCGCCCATTTATTGTGACCTGACATGCGGCCCTCCTATTTCTTTCCCTTCCCGATGAGGTAGATTTCACTGCTGGCCTTGCGGCTGCTCTGGGGCTTGAAAATCCGGTGCTCGGCGAACCCGGCCTTGACCGCGTCGACGAAACCCTTGAAATCCTCGCCCTGGAAAATCTTGCACACGAACGCGCCGCCGGGTTTCAGGAGCTGCCGCGCGATCGCGAGCGCGGCCGCGCACAAGCGAAACGACCGTGCGGCATCCACCCCACGGCTGCCCGTGGTTGCGGGGGCCATGTCGCTCAGCACGGCATCGAACGGCGCCCCGGGGATCCCTGCCGGGGTTTCCGCGAGCGCCAGCACATCGGCGGTGATCGTCGTGACCTGAGCCGGCAGTGCCAGGCTCACCGGCGTCAGGTCGACCCCCACCACCCGGCCCTCCGGCCCGACCGCCTCGGCTGCGAAGAGGAGCCAGGATCCCGGGGCGCACCCCAGGTCGAGCACCCGGCCCCCTTTGCGCAGAACGCCCGTGCGCTTCTGGATCTCCTGGAGTTTATAGATCGACCGCGCCGGGTAGTTCTCGCGCCGGGCCCGCCGGGTGAACGGGTCGTCGTCCCAGCGGCGGGGCTGAGGCCCGCCGCGTTCAAGCGATCGTTTGCGACCGGTGGCGGCCAAGACGCATCTCGTTTTGGTAAATGGGATTTTATACTATGCCCGCTGATTTGAAGTCAACGGCGTCAGAAGAGGGCTTCGACCGCTTCGGTCACCGTGCTCACGCCGATCACCTCGCCCCCGGCGGCCGCGGCCAGCCGCTTGAGGTTTCCCCGGGGCACGATGCAACGGGTAAACCCCATCTTGGCGGACTCCGCAATCCGGGCGTCGGCATGGCCGATGGCCCGCACCTCGCCGGCCAGCCCCACCTCGCCCATGGTCACCGTGCGCTCGGCCACCGGCTTGTCGAGAAAACTCGAGGCGATCGCCGCCACGATCGCGAGATCCACCGCCGGCTCGGTCACCCTGACGCCGCCGGCGACATTCATGAAGAGATCATAGCCCATGAGGTGCATGCCGATCTTCTTCTCCATCACCGCGGCCAGGAGGGCCACGCGGTTGGAATCGAGCCCCAGGATGGTGCGCCGGGGGGTGCCGAAGTTCGTGCCGCTCGCAAGCGACTGGATCTCGACCAGGATCGGGCGCGTCCCCTCCATGCTGGCTGTCACCACCGATCCCGGGGCCGCGGCCGGCCGCTCCGAGAGCTGCTCCTTCATTTCGAAGACCCCGATCTCGTTGGTGGAGCCGAAGCGGTTTTTCACCGCCCGGAGCACACGGAAGATCTGGCTGCGCTCGCCTTCGAAGTAGAGCACGGTGTCCACCATGTGCTCGAGGAGTTTGGGGCCGGCGATGGCCCCCTCCTTGGTCACGTGGCCCACCAGGAAAATGGGGATTCCGCTGCGCTTGGCCATGAGCATGAGCCGGACCGTGGCCTCCCGCACCTGGCTGACGCTGCCGGGAGCCGAGCCGAGCTCGGCGCTGAACATGGTCTGGATGGAGTCGACCACCACGACTTCGGGACGAACGGAGTCGATCATGGCGAGCACCGCCTCCACCTCCACCTCCGAAACCACGAGCAGGTGCGGGGAGACCGTTTGCAGCCGCCGGCTGCGCAGACGCAGCTGGCGGATCGACTCCTCGCCGGAGATGTAGAGCACCTTGCGCCCCTGCCCGGCGAGCCCGTGCAGGGCCTGGAGCATCAGGGTGGACTTGCCGATCCCGGGGTCGCCCCCGATCAGGACGAGCGTCCCCGGTACAAGCCCCCCGCCGAGCACGCGGTCGAACTCGCGGATGGCGGTCAGCAGGCGCTGCTCGTGGTCGATGTCGATCGAGTCGATCGGCACCGGCGTCTGGGCGGGGGACGAAGCTGCTCCAGCCCCCGCAGTCGGGGCATTTGCCCAGCCACTTGGGCGACTGGTAGCCGCAGGACTGGCAGGTATAGGTGGTCTTGGCGCCTTTTTTCACGATTCCCAATCGGTGCCGGCCGTGGTATGATGGCGATCGGATATCACGGGACCCGACCCGGATCAAGCCGCCGGG
>JALOOS010000125.1 GCA_025454275.1 Desulfobacterales bacterium
GACTCGGCCTTCCAGACGATCGACCAGATGATCCAGTTCGCCAAGGACAACCCCAACAAGCTCAATTTCGGCTCTCCGGGCGTCGGCAGCCTGGGGCATTTCTCCGGCGAGCTGTTCAAGAGCGCGACGAAAATCTCCTTTAAACACGTTCCGTTTTCCGGTTCCGCACCCAGCGTCACCGCCTTGATGGGAGGGCATATCGACTTTCTGGTGACGGCCCTGCCCGCGATCTCCGGCAAAGTGGCCTCCGGGGATCTGCGCGTGCTGGCATCCTTCGCGGAAAAGCGGCTGCCCGAAATAAAGGATGTGCCCACGTTCAGCGAAAAAGGACATCCCCAGGTGGTCATGTCCGGCTGGTTCGGCTTCGTCGCCCCGGCCAAAACCCCTGCGGCCATCGTGCAGAAGCTGAACCAGGCCGTCGGCAAAACCATCCAGGACCCGGGCATGGAGGAGGTGCTCAAAAAGCTCGGCTTCAACCCGGCCTATCTCTCCTCCGACCAGCTGAAGACGTTCATCGGCGATGAGCTCAAGCGGGCCTCTGAGATCGCCAAGCGGGAGAACATCGTCATCAATTGAGCGCTTTCACCCTCCGGCGGCAACCGGGCCCGCGCCGGACTCCACCCTGATTCACCCACCGCAGGTGCGCCCCCGTCCGCCGCGCGACCAGGCACGGCGGGCCGGGGCGGCCCCGCGGGAATGGAGCATGCTCATGAAAACCCCTGCCGGGCTGCGCATCGTTCGGCCGAAGCCGGTTCCCGGCCGATCCGCCGCGCACAAGAGCGTTCCGCGATATTATCTGGTGCAGAGCGGGGTGTTGAACCGGATTGAAAAAGGGGAGTACGGCCCGGGAGACATGATCCCCACTGAAAAGGAGCTGGCGAGCGCCTTCGGGGTGAGCATCGGCACCGTCAAAACCGCGTTGCTGAATCTCGTGAATTCCGGCCTGCTATTCCGGGTTCAGGGCAAGGGAACCTTCGTCTCCGGCTCGATGATCGGGCGCGACAAGCTCCGCCTTTACCACTTCGTCTCGGATTTTGAGAAGCAGGACGCCCCTCGACCGGATGTTTACGCTGCAAAACCTCCCGGTGGTGTACGCTTCATCGTTTCTACCCCGGAACGTGTTCAAGGGCCTCGACCGATTCCCACGGGAAACCTTCGAAGCCAAACCGCTTTACCGGCTGATCGAGGATGCCTATAAGCTGCCGACCGTGCGCTACCAGGAGATGTTCGCAGCCTGCCGCGCCGCTGCCGACATCCGCCGTCACCTGAAGGCCTCGCCTGCATTCCCGCTGCTTTCGGTCGAAATGCTGGCCTTAACGTTTCAGAACCGCCCCATCGAATACCGGGTCAGTTATTGCCGCACGGACCGGGTGAAGCTCTTCCGCATGCCCGCCCACCCCCAGAGCGTGATCTGAGCCGACGCAACGCACGGTGTCCGGCCGCCGTCACCTCATAATTTTTCGCGGTCGTGATAGAGGACCCGGTCCTTCATGATCATGGTCCCGATCCCCTTGTAGGTGAAGATCTCGAGCAGGATGCAGTGGGGGATCCGGCCGTCGATGATGTGGGTGCGCCCCACCCCCTTTTCGAGGGCGTCGATGCACCCCTGCACCTTCGGGATCATCCCGCCGACGATGATCTTCCGATCGATCAGATCGTGCACCTCTTTGATGGTGAGGGCGGAGAGCACCTCGCCCTGCTTGCCCTGTGACTTCACCCCCTCGACATCGGTCAGGAAGATCAGTTTTTCCGCCTTCACCGCGACGGCGATCTCGCCCGCCACGTCGTCGGCGTTGATGTTGAAGCTCTCGCCGTTCGGCCCGATCCCGATCGGCGCCACGACCGGGATGTACTCGTCGCGCGCGACCAGGGTGAGCAGCGAGGAGTTGATCCGTGTGATCTCGCCCACCTGCCCCAGGTCCACCTCCCTGCCGTCGCTGAAGGCCCGGCGCTTGGTGCACTCGATCAGGCGGCCGTCGATCCCGCACAGACCGATCGCCTTGCCGCCCTTTTCGTTCAGGAGCGAGACGATCTCCTTGTTGGTCTTGCCCACCAGAACCATTTGGGCGATTTCCATGGTGGCCGGGTCGGTGACCCGCAGCCCGTTGACGAACTGGCTCTGGATCTCGAATTTTTCGAGGGTTTTCGTGATCTCCGGCCCGCCCCCGTGGACCACGATCGGGTTCATGCCGATGAACTTGAGCAGCGTGATGTCCTCCATCACGGAGTTCTTGAGCGTCTCGTTGATCATGGCGTTGCCGCCGTATTTCACGACGACCGTCTTGCCGTAGAGCTTCTGGATGTACGGCAGCGCCTCGATCAGGATTTCCGCTTTCTTGATGAGCGTGTCCATCTCACTGAACTGCATTGCGCCACCTCCGGGTAAAGGTCGATCGAGCCCGAAGTAAACCCCAACCGCGCGGCGGTTGTCAAGGGCGGGAGGGGGCCGAACCCACCGGGGGCGGTTCGTGCGCGCAACCCGCCCTGTGGCGGCGCATCGTCAGTGCCGCAGTGCTTGACAGCGGCAGGGCGAATCGGGTATTTTTAATTATATGGTTACCAGGTTGTCTGATGACTTGACCCTGCCAGACGCCCCGCGCCTCCCGGAGCGGGTGGCAGCCGTCATCGCCCGTCAGATTGCGGAGGGACGGTATCGGCCGGGCGCAAAGCTCCCTCCGGAATCCCGGTTGAGCGAGGTCTTCGGCGTCAGCCGCTCGGTTGTCCGGGAGGCGATCTCGCGGCTGAAGACCGAGGGGCTGCTCGACTCGCGCCAGGGCAAAGGGGTGATGGTGCTCGCCCCGGCGGCCCGAACCGCCTTCCGGATGGAGGCCGTCAACCGGCTCTCGCAGCAGGAGCTTGCGCAGTTCTACGAAATGCGGTCCGTCGTCGAGAGCGAGACGGCGGCCTTGGCCGCCCGCCGCCGGAATGCCGCCGATCTAAAGCGGCTGCGCGGCTGTCTTGCCCGGATGGCCCAGGCCGTCGAGGAGGGCACCGACGGCACCGGGCCCGATGTGGAGTTCCACCGGAACCTCGCCGAGGCGAGCGGCAACCGCTACTTGAAGGAGCTCATGGAGTTCCTCAACGCCCGGGCCGGGCAGGTGATCCGCACCGCACGGGATCACTCCAGCCGCAGCGCGAAGCTGCCTGCCCAAGTGCAGCGGGAGCACGAAGAGATCTTTGAGGCGATATCGGCCGGGGATGCGGAGGCCGCACGGAGGATCTCGCGGCGCCACCTGCAAAACGCCGCCCGGCGGCTGGGCATCTCAACACTGGGCGCATAACCCACCACCGCGCGAAGGACACCCCATGTTCGAAATTACCAGCCGGCTTCCGGAGAGCGTCCCCTTCGACACGATCCGCCGGGTAGACGGCTTCGAGGCGATCGCTGCCGAATTTCCGGCCTATCTCACCGACGAGTCCAAGTTTTCCTGCAAGCCCTTCGACCACCTCTTCTTTCCGCGAAGCGAGGCGGAGCTCTCCTCTGTGCTGCGGGAGATGAGCCGGCGCGGGGTCAAGGTCACCATCGCCGGCGCCCGCACCGGGCTTGTGGGCGGCTGCGTGCCCGATCAGGGGGCCCTCGTCTCGCTCGAGAACTTCGACCGGGTGCTCGCCCTTTACTTCGACACCCCCGCCGCCGAGTGGCGGCTCAGAGCCCAGTGCGCCGTGAACCTGAGAACCATCGCCGCCCAGCTAGCGGTCAAACGCCTGCCGGACATCGAACGCTGCGCCGACGGGATGACCCTGATCGAGATGGACCGTTTCCGGCAGGACCCCGACCACTACTTCTACCCGCCGGATCCCACCGAGATGAGCGCCTCCCTGGGCGGTACGGTGGCGACGAACGCCTCGGGCGCGCGCACCTTCCGCTACGGCCCGACCCGCGACTGGGTGCGGGCCATCCGCGTCATGCTCGCCAACGGCGAGTGGCTGGAGATCCCCCGGGGCAAGTACTTCGCCTCCCCGGGCGGCGGGTTCACCGTCACCGACTCGACCGGCACCGACTACAAGCTCCGGATCCCGAGCTATGATTCGCCCCGTACCAAGAACACGGCCGGTTTCTTTGCCGCCCCCCACATGGATCTGATCGACCTCTTCATCGGCTCGGAGGGAGCCTTCGGCGTCATCACCGAGGTGAGCGTGGCCCTGCTCAGGCGGCAGCCGAAGATCTCGGCCGTCCAGTTTCTTGCATCCGACGACCAGGCCATCGCCCTGGTCGAAGCCCTTCGCGCCGACCCGGCCATCCGGCTCGACTTTTTGGAGTTCTACTCCGGAACCGCGGTCGACCTGCTGCGCCGGCGGCAGGAACGGGATGCCCGGTCGGTCGGCACGCCCGCCATCCCTGAAACGGCCGGGGCGGCCCTTTTTTTCGAGCTGGATTTCGACCCGGCGGACCGCAACGTGCAGATGGATGCCCTCGCGGCGGCGACCCGGCGCTGCGGGGCTTCATTGCGGGACTCCTGGTCCGCCTACGAAAACCGGGAACTGGAGCGGCTCAAGAACTTCCGCCACATCCTGCCCGAGACCATCAACGCCCTCATCGCCGAGCGCAAGAAAAAGCACCCGGGCCTGCACAAGCTCGGCACCGATCTCGCCGTGCCCGACGAGCGTCTGGCCGACATGTGGGCGGTTTATCGCGATGCCCTGGCCGGCGCCGGGCTGGAATGGGCCGCCTTCGGCCACATCGGCAACAACCACCTGCATATCAATATCCTGCCGCGCGACATGGAGGATCTCCGGAAGGCGCTCGGCCTCTATCAGATGTTCGCGGAGAAGGCGGTCGCCTTCGGCGGGACGGTGTCGGCCGAGCACGGGATCGGCAAGCTCAAGGCCAAGTTCCTGAAGACCATGTACGGTGAATCGGAAATCGAGCAGATGCGCGCGGTGAAGCGGGCCCTGGATCCGCAGCTGCTGCTCAACCCGGGGAATATCTTTTAATTATGAAACTCGTCGTCTGCGTCAAACAGGTGCCGGAGATCACCGACGTGCGGGTCAACCCCGAGACCGGGACCCTGATCCGCGAAGGGGTGGCCTCGATTTTGAACCCCTTCTGCGAGTATGCACTGGACCACGCGGTGCGACTCAAGGCGGTGCACCCGGAGATCGAGATCATCGCCGTCAGCATGGGCCCGCCGCAGGCGGAGGCGGTTCTCCTGCGCTGCCTCGAGCTGGGAGCGGACCGGGCGGTGCTCGTGAGCGACCGCCAGTTCGCCGGCGCCGACACCTGGGCCACGGCGCTGACGCTGGCGGCCGTCGTGCGCAAGGAGGCGGCCGACGCGGAGCTGATCCTGGTCGGCAAACAGGCGATCGACGGGGATACGGCCCAGGTGGGGCCGGAGCTCGCCGAGATCCTGGGCATGGCCCAGATCATGTACGGGGTGGAGATCTCCTTGACCCCCAACCGCAAACGGATCCGCGTCAAGCGCGAAATCGAATCAGGCTACGAGGTGATCGAGGCGAGGCTCCCGGTCCTGGTCTCGGCGAGCAAGGGGGAGAATCTGAGACGCATGCCCTCCCTCGCCGATGTGCTGGCGGCGCGCGGCAAGGAGATCCGCAGGATCACCGCCGCTGCACTGGACCTGAAGGAGTCCGAGCTCGGCCTGGCCGGCTCCTACACCCAGGTGGTCAAGGTCTTTCCGCCCGCACCGAAACAGGGCGGACGCACGATCGAGGGCCTCGATCCGGCGTCCGCGGCCGCGCAGATCGCCGCCTTCCTCACATCCGAAGGATTCATATAGAAAGCGCCCCCATGCTTACGATCGACCATTCCGTCTGCAACCTCTGCGGCCTGTGCCAGACATCCTGCCCCTTCGGGGCGATCACCGCCGGCAAGGAGTCCGTGGCGGTGGACGAGCGCTGCACCCTCTGCGGGGCCTGCGTCAACGTCTGCCCCCAGGGGGCGCTCGCAATCGAACGCCGCCAGGCCTCGGCCGAGGAGCTCGCCCGCTACCGCGGGGTCTTCGTCTGGGCCGAGTGCGAGGAGAAGGAGGGGGCCCTGCACCCGCGGCGCGTCGTCAACGAACTCCTCACCCACGGGCGCCGGCTCGCCGACCGGCTGGGGCAGCCCCTCGTCGCCGTGGTGTTGGGGGATCAGCGCCTTGCCGGCCTGGAGGGGCTCTGCCGCCAGGGGGCGGACAACGTCATCTGCTGCCGCCATGGGCTTCTCGGCGCTTACTCCACCGACGGGTTCACCACCGCGCTCGCCGCCGTGGTGGCCAAGGAGAAACCGGCGGTGCTGCTTTTCGGCGCGACCCCCAACGGCCGCGACCTCGCCCCGCGGGTGGCCGCGCGCCTGCGCCTGGGCTTGACCGCCGACTGCACCGGGCTCGCCATCGACGAGGAGGGCCGGCTCGTCCAGACCCGCCCCGCTTTCGGCGGCAACATCATGGCGAGCATCGTCACCCCCTATACCCGGCCCCAGTGCGCCACCGTGCGGCCCAACGTCTTCGCCGCCGCCGAACCGGACCCCCGGCGGCCGGTGGCAGTCGAAGATTTCCCCGTCAACCTCTCCAAGGCCGCGATCCGCACCCGGGTGGTCGAAACCATCCCCGCCGCCGAGAGCGGGGAGAAGATCGAGGAGGCGCGGATCCTGGTGGCGGCCGGCCGGGGATGCGGCGAGCCCTCCAATCTGGACCTGGTGCGCAGCCTGGCCCAGCGCCTGGGCGGCACCATGGCCGGCTCGCGGGCCATCGTCGAGCTCGGCTGGATCCCCCACACCCTCCAAGTGGGTCAGTCCGGCACCACCGTGGGTCCCGACCTCTACGTCGCGGTCGGCATC
>JALOOS010000126.1 GCA_025454275.1 Desulfobacterales bacterium
GGTGCGCGAGCAGGTCGCAGACAAGCAGGTGATCCTGGGGTTGAGCGGCGGGGTCGACTCCTCGGTCGCAGCGGTGCTGATCCACCGCGCGGTCGGCAAGCGGCTGACCTGCATCTTCGTCGACAACGGCCTGTTGCGCAAACACGAGGCCGACGGGCTCAAGCAGACGCTCAAGCGCCACCTGCGCCTCAACATCCGTTTCGTGAACGCGGGCCCTCGGTTTCTGAAGGCGCTCGCCGGGGTCACGGACCCCGAACGCAAGCGCAAACGGATCGGCCGGCTCTTCATGCAGGTGTTCGAGGCGGAAGCCCGCAAGATCCGGGGGGCCGAGTTCCTGGCCCAGGGCACCCTCTATCCGGACGTGATCGAATCCGTCTCGGCCTTCGGCGGCCCCTCGGCGGTCATCAAATCCCATCACAACGTGGGCGGCCTCCCCCGCCGAATGAAGCTCAAACTGGTCGAACCCCTGCGCTACCTTTTCAAGGACGAGGTGCGCGCGCTTGGCGCGGAGCTGGGTCTGCCGGAGGAGCTGGTCTGGCGCCAGCCTTTCCCGGGGCCGGGCCTGGCCATCCGCATCCTCGGGGAGGTGACCCGGCGCCGGCTCGCCATTCTGCGCAACGTGGACGAGATCCTCCTTGAGGAGATCCAGGCCGCCGGTTACTACAAAAAACTCTGGCAGTCGTTTGCGGTGCTGCTGCCGATCAAGAGCGTCGGCGTCATGGGCGACGCCCGCACCTACGAACACATCGCCGCCATCCGGGCGGTGACCAGCCGGGACGCCATGACCGCCGACTGGGCCCGGCTGCCGCACGAGTTTCTGGCCGCGGTTTCCAACCGCATCATCAACGAAGTCGGCGGGGTCAACCGCGTGGTCTACGACATCAGCTCAAAGCCGCCCGGCACCATCGAATGGGAATAAGCGACATGGCGCATCCCGACCAATTCCGATTCGACCTGGGGGAGGAGGAGCCGGAAACCCCGGCCGTGGACGAGGCGCTCCAGCGCCGGGTCCACACCCTCGGCCAGCGCCTGAGCTTCCTCACGCTCCTGCTGCCCTGCCTGCTGGCGCTGGCGATCTATTTCGCCTACCGCGAGATCGACCTGAGGATGACCCGCTCTCAGGCCGGCGACGCCCGGGCGGCGGAGCGTGTGGCGGCGGATCTCGAACAGAGGGCGGCCGCCCTGAACGATCGGATGGCGGAGATCGAAGCCGCGCTCGGCGCACGAATCCAGTCCCTGCAGGCCGGCATCGATGACCTGAAGAACGGGTTGCGCCAGAGCGAATCGGCGCTCGAGGCGCTTCAGGCGGTCAAGGCGGACAAAAAACAGCTCCAGGAGCTCGCAGACAAGGCCGGGCGGGTCGAAGCGGAGCTGGCCGCGGCCGGCAAGGAGCTGCAGGGGGTTTCGAAAGACCTTCAGGCCTTGGCCCCCTTTCGCGAGGAGCTTGGGAGCGCAGCGGGCCTGCGCACCGAGATCGGTCGGATCTCCGCCCGCCTGCAGACGGTGGAGAACAGCCTGGGCAAAGATCTGACGGGACTGGCCGGGTTCATGGAGCGCAGCCGCGCCGACCTGGCCCAGGTCAAGGCCGACCTCGCCAAGGTCCAAACCGGGCGGCTGGAGCGGGAATACGTCGATCTCGAGATTCTCAAGGCCAAGAAGCTGCAGCAGACGGCGATGGACCAGGAGATGTCCCGTATCGAGAAAATGCTGAGCACCCTGCAGCGCCGGGTCGACCAGCTGGAGCGGGCGTTCAGCGCACCCGCCGGACGTGCGTCGCCGCCGCCGGCACCGGGGAGCGTCCGCGAGCAGCCGCTGCAGTGAAGCGGCCGCAGCGCCGGCGCACCGTTTGATCGATGCCGAACCCGATACCGACAACGACCCCGATGGGGTCTTTTTCTAAGCGCGACAAAGGTTCACGGTAATGGACAAAGGCCTCTTGCTCAATCTGCTGCAGGCGGTGGCCGCGGGGGAGCGAACGGTGGAGGAGGCGGCCGTCCGGCTGCAGCACCTGGCGGTCGAAGAGATCGGCTTTGCCGCCATCGATCACCACCGCTCCCTGCGCAAAGGGTTCCCGGAGGTGATTTTCGGCCAGGGCAAGAGTGCGGAGCAGATTGCCGGCATTCTGGAGCGGATGCGCGACCAGGAGCGGGTCGTCCTGGTGACCCGGGTCGATGCGTCCAAGGCCGACCGGGTCAGGGACCGTCATCCCGACGCCGTTTACCACCCCGAGGCGCGAATACTGGCGCTGGAGACCGCTCCCGTACCGGAGCGCGGACGCGGCACGATTCTCGTTCTGTCCGCCGGCACATCCGACATCCCCGTCGCCATGGAGGCCGCCGTCACCGCCCGGGCCATGGGCCACCGGGTCGAGACGGTGTTCGACGTCGGCGTGGCCGGGATCCACCGGCTTTTCCAGCACCGGGAGCGGATTGAGGCGGCATCGGTGCTGATCGTGGTCGCCGGGATGGAGGGGGCGCTGCCCAGCGTCGTGGCCGGGCTGGTGAGCCGTCCGGTGATCGCCGTGCCCACGAGCATCGGCTACGGGGCGAGCCTGGGCGGTTTGACGGCCCTTTTCGCCATGCTCAACAGCTGCAGCTCCAACGTGGCGGTGGTGAACATCGACAATGGGTTCGGTGCGGGCTACATGGCGGCGATGATCAACCAGGTATGAATCCGCCGGCGGCGGATTCCTTCCGAGCAGAGCCCATCCCAGAGGATCAATTATGGATTCACGTGAAGCCATATTCGCCTTTTCGCAAAGCGAAAAGGCCAAGGCGGCCCTGATCATGGCCTCCCAGATGATCGAGATCTACAACGGCCTGCCCGAACACGAGAAGCACTGTGCCGAACGCTTCATCCGCGCATTTCTGGGCATGATCACCAGCGAAATACAACTGGCCCGCAAGCTGACCGCCCCGGGGACATGGGATCCGGTCGATAAGAGCCTGAATGCGGCTTTCGTGATGATGAACTCCGGCGTGCTGGGCGAGGCCGCCTATCATATCACCCAGGCCCTCAGCGGGGTGACCACGATCGGCCAGCGTTCGATGCAGAGTCTGCTGGACCAGAAACTGATTTGACCCCGCGCCCCGTGCATCGCATCGGCACGGATCGCTGCCGGTTCAAGGTGGGCGCCAAAGCCCGTTCCACACTGCTTCCACCGTCCCGGAGGGCGGATCGGCGGCGTTGAACAGCGGTTGGGCCGCTTCCCGGGCCACCTCGTTCAGCAGGGATCGGATCCGGGAGACCGGCTGCGCAATGTCCCGGTCTTCCAGGGTGGCGAGGGCGAGCAACTCGTCCTGTGCGCTGCGCATGTTGAATTCGAGGGCATGGTCCAGCGACCGAAAATGCCCGATGCGGCGCTCGATGCGCTCGAGGTAGCCGTCGATCCGCTGGATCAGGCGCAGGTTGTAGCCGATGCGCTCGACCTGCAGCGCCTTCGAAAACGAGCCGATCCCCTGCAGCTGCCGCTCCCGGACGATTTCGGCCCGCAACTCCCCGCGGTGCGATTGGAGACGCCGGCTCAATTCAGCCCCGGCCGCGGCCTTCTCGCTCAACAGGCGGCGGGCCTCAACCATGTCCGAGAGCCCCCGCTTCAGCGCCTCGACCTTGAGAGGGTCGGATGCCTGAACGGGTGCAGCCACCCCGCACACCGCCATCAGGCACAACGCCCAGGCGGCCGCCCTCCGGATGCGCTCGGCGTCGATCCTCATCCCTGTTTTTCCTCCCCGCGCGCCGCCTTGCGTCCCGCATCGATTTGGCGCCGGATCTCTTCCGGCACGAACAATTTCCCGCCCGCCTCCTCCCAGCGCACGAGGTGTTCGACCACCTCGACCTTTCTCAGGCCCATGAGCTCGATCTGCCGCCCGCCCCAGGCCGGCAGGTGCGCGCTCGCCGCAGCCGGGAGCTCCACCAATCCGTTCAGTGACATCCAGCGTCCCGGCCAGGCAAACAGGTGGCGGGCTGCCTCCGGGGAGATGCGTTTGAGGCCGTTCAGGCACAACCACTCCCCCGGCCACTCGGAGAGCTTCTGGGCGGCGGTGGCCGGGAGATCCTGGACCCGGTTCAGAAAGAGTTCGGTCGCCGCTGACTCCGCCAGGCAGCGGACCGCCTTGAGCCTCAGCACCGCGACCTCGGAATAGCGGGTCATCTCTCCGGCGCAGACCTCCTCGGCAATGGCGGCGTCCGCGTTATCCGTGGCCGGCAGCGCCATCTGCCGGGCCTGATCCACCAGGCGTTTGAAGAGCAGATCCAGGGCCGGAGGCGCTTCCTCCGTCCCCATGGCCAATTTCTCGGCGGTCGGCCGGTAGCCTTCCAGGGCGGCATCCACCCGTTCGGCGTGGCCGTCGAGATCGATCCCCTCGGCCAGCGCCAGGACCTCGCGGTCGATGGCGACCAGGCGTTGGAGGTAGAGAAGCTCCTCGCTGCCGGAAATCAGCCAGCGCAGGGGCTTTGCCAGACCGGCGGCATAGGCCTCACGATCGCGGATGCTATGCAGCGCGAGCTCCAGCTGCCGGTGGCGCATGGCCTGTGCGAAGGTGTCGATCCCATGGATTTTGATCAGGCGCACGGCATCCTCCGCGAGCTCCAGGACCCCGTAGCGGTAGTGTGCCTGGAGCGCGCGCACCTCATCCGCCTTCGCGCGCAGCTGACTGCGCCGGCGCTCCAACTCCCGTATCCGGCCGGCCCACTCGGTGGGCTCCGGCGGCACCGGGGCCGGCGGGGGGCCGGCGGGGACATCCGCCGGTTCGGAAGGCTCCGCAAGCGCCGGTCCGGCCGGGGCCGCCTCTCTCGACAGGTCGGGGCGCAGAAGGCCGAGCGCGGCAGCGGCGGCAAGGGCCCCTGCCAGTATCGTGCCGACGGCGAGGCGCAGCAGAAACCGCCGCGAGCAGCGGCCGGACCGCTCGGACCCCGGCGATCGCTCCGTCACCTCGATCAGCACCGGCCGGTCCACGGCCACCGCCGAGAGCTCGGTTTCCCCACCCCCTTGAAATTCCGTATCGCCGGCCGCTGCTGCCATGCCGGGCGCATCGACAACCTCCGCGCCCGCGGAGGCTCTCTTTTTCAGTAGGGGCGGGTTCTCCGGAATGTCGATGGTGGAACTCATTTTCCTCCCGGGCGAGGGGCACGGCCGGGGGCCCCTCGCGGATGAGATCTGTTATAAGTATTTCGGCAGCTGTTCAAATTACTTGAGCCGGTCCGCCCCGCCGGGAGCACCCGAGAAAATGCTTGACAGACCCACCATTTTATGGGAATTTTTTCCCAAATTATGGCTTTCGGCATATGACCTCCACCCCACGCGAGCTGCTTGCCTCCGCCGTCGCGCGGATCCTGAGACCGCTCATCCGCATCCTCCTGCGGAACGGCATCTCCTATGGCACCTTCGCCGACATGGCCAAGCGCGAATTTGTGGACCTGGCCGCGCGGGAATTTTCCGTGACGGGCCGCAAGCAGACCGTTTCGCGCATCGCCGTTCTCACCGGTCTCACCCGCAAGGAGGTCAAGCGCCTGAGCGAGAGCGGGTCCGCGGAGGACCGCGCCGCCGCCGACCGCTACCAGCGGGCTGCGCGGGTCGTCGCCGGCTGGCGGCGGGACCATGACTTCCTGGACCGGCGCGGCGCCCCCGCCGTTCTACCCATTACCGGCACCGGACACTCGTTTCAGGAGTTGGCGCGGCGCTACAGCGGCGACATCCCCTACCGGGCGGTGCTCGATCAGTTGATTGCGGACGGCAGCGCCGCCCCGGTGGAGGGGCAGCGCATCCGGCTGACCGGGAGGGCCTACGTTCCGAGCCGGGACGTGACCATGAAGCTGCACATCCTGGGAGTGGACACGGCGTTCCTGATCGACACCATCGGCCACAACATCGACGCCTCCCCCGCAGAGGCGAGGTTTCAGCGC
>JALOOS010000127.1 GCA_025454275.1 Desulfobacterales bacterium
CCGATCGTGTTGAAGACCACCGGGGTGCCGCCGGCGGCGTAGATCCCGGCCTTCACCGCATCCACGAGCTTGTCGAGGTGGGTGTGGCCGGGGATGATCTCGTTGAAGGAGTTGGCGATGCCGATGATCGGCCGCTCCATCTCCCAGTCCGTGAAGCCCTCCGCCCGCAGGAGCGAGCGGTGCGGCGCCCGCTCCGGGCCCTTGGTCATCAAATCGCTGCGCTTGGTCATGATGTAAATTTCCTTTCCGTTGTTGGATGGGTATTAGTCCCAGGCCGAGCGTCCCGCCGCAAACCCCTGGTGGACGGCGTCGAAAGCCCAGCCCGGCGTGCGGGCGTCCCCCACCAGACGATAGGCGATTGCGCGTTGCTTCAACGACTCCTCCAGCGGGTTGTGAGACCTGACGCCGATTGCCAGAACGACGCTGTCCGCCGGGATCTCCTCGGTCTGCCCCCCGGCTTCGATGCGCAGCCCGCCGGCGGTGACCTCCAGCGCCCGGGCCGAGGTCCGGGTCTCGACCCCGGCACGTTTGAGATCCTGGAGCATGCCCCAGCGGGTCGTGCGCCCGATCTCCCGGCCGAGCGTGTCCCTCATTTCGACGAGCGTGACCGTCTTGGTGCCGCGCGTCGCCAGCTCGAAAAGCGCCTCCGGCGCCTCGGCCCGGTTCACCAGGAGGAACTTGACGGCATCTGCGGTGAGGGTGCCCTTATCGGCCAGGAACAAGGCCGTTTCAACCCCCACGGCACCCCCGCCGACCACCGCCACCCGCCGGCCTGTCACCACCTGGTTGCGCAGCACCTCCCAGGCCTGGCAGACATGGGGCAGGTCCGCTCCGGGGATCGGCAGCGCTGCCGGCTCCCCTCCGGTGGCCAGGATGACGCCGTCCGGCCGCGCCTGTTCGATATAGGCCGGGTCGGCGGCCTGGTTCAGCACCACCCGCACCGAGCTCAGGGCGAGACGCCGCTCGAGGTCGGCGGCCAGCTCCAAAAACTCATCCCGGCCCGGAGGGGCGCCCGCGAGATCGAGCTGTCCGCCGAGGCGATCGCTTTTTTCAACCAGCGTGACGGCATGGCCGGCCTCGGCCGCCGCCAGCGCGGCGCTCATGCCGCCCGGCCCCCCGCCCACCACGAGGAGGTTCCGGTGCACGGCGGCCGGAGCGACCGGCGCGGTTTTCTCCCGGCCGGCCCGCGGGTTGCAGAGGCACTCGACCGGTTTGAGCTTGAAGAGGTTGTCGAAGCAGCCCTGGCCGCAGGCGACGCAGTGGATGATCTCCCGCTCCCGGCGGGAACGGGCCTTTTCGGGAAGCGCGGGATCGGCGATGAGGGCGCGCCCCATGGCCACGAGGTCGCACATGCCGTCCGCGATCAGTTCGCGTGCCGCCATGGGATCGTTGATGCGGTGGCCGGCCATGACCGGCACGCCGACCCGTTCCTTGATCCCCCGTGCCAGGTAAGCGAACACGCCCCGCGGCACCGCCGCAACGATCTGGGGCACCCGGGCCTCGTGCCAGCCCACGTTGACGCTGATGGCGTCGGTACCGGCCTTGACCAGTTCGATCGCAAACTCCTGCAGCTCCCGACGGCCGTTTCCGCCGGGCATGAAATCGTTGCCGTTCATGCGGGCGATGAGAGGAAAATCGGGCCCGACCGCCGCCCGCATGGCCTGGACCACCTCGATACCGAAACGCATGCGGTTGGCGAAATCACCGCCGTAGATGTCGCTGCGCCGGTTCGTGAGCGGAGAGAGGAACTCGCTGATCAGGTAGCCCGTGCCGCACAGGACCTCGACCGCATCATAGCCGGCGGCCTTCACGCGCCCGGCCGCGGCGGCAAACCGTTCGATGACCCGGCGGATCTCCTCGATCGAAAGCTCCCGCGGCGTCTCCCCGGTCAGGCGGGAGGCCACGGCCGAGGGGGCCACGGGCGGACGGCCGTCCATGAAAAAGGAAAAATTGTAGCGCCCCGCATGGTTGAGCTGGACCGCCGCCCGGGCCCCGTTGGCCGTAATGGCCGTGGCCAGGCGGTTCAAGCCGGGAATGAACTCGTCGCGATGGGCGCCGATGTTCAAGGAGCTGCCGGAGTCCTCATCCACGGTGGCGAACCCCACGATGACCAACCCGGCCCCGCCCTGCGCCCGCGCGGCGTAGAAATCGACCAGCCTCTCGGTCACCTCGAACTCCTTTGCCATGTTGAGGTGCATGGCCGGCATGCAGATCCGGTTCTTGACCTCCAGCCGGTTGATGCGAATCGGCTCAAACAGAAGATCACGCATGGTCACCTCCCATTGGCGGTAAATTCGTGCCCCCCCTCTAATCCATAATAAACTTGTAAAAACCAGTTTCTGGCGCCCAGCGCCAGAAACTGATTTTCAAGTCGTCAAATCATGAAGGCGCCGCCGTTCACATCCAGGCACACCCCGGTCACAACCCCTGTCCACGCGTCCATTTTCGAACTCCTCACGGAGATGGGACCCAATCGGTCGCCAGGATGGATTCGAGCGGCAGCCCCTCCGGGACGAGCTGCTGCGCCGCCATGATCGCAGCGGTCTGCTTCCAGGCCGCAACGTCGATCTTCCCGAAGGGGGTGCCCGGCGCGGCGGGCAGCATCAGCTCCCGGGTCACCGGCAGCTGCCGCCGCACGACCGCCTCCGGGGTTTCCCGGTCCGTCTGCGCCAGCACCCGGACCGCCTCCTCCTCGTTTTGCGGGTCGAGGGCCGCGCGCCACCCCGCGAGCAGGGCGGCGAGGAAGCGCCGAACCACGTCGGGATGCCGCTCCAGCATCTGCCGGGTGGTCACCACCGAGTTGGCCACGAACCGGACGCCGAGCTCGTCGGGGCTGACGAAAGCATACGTCTCACCGGCGCGGGAGAGCTTTTCTCCGATGATGACGGCCTGGGCGTTCAGATAGATGGGCCAGAAGGCGACGCGGCCCTCGTAGAACGGGGTGTAGTCGTAGCGCACGCTGAAGAGGGTGAGTTCGCTCTCGGCGATCCCATGGCGGGCGAGCAGGGCCCGCAGGATGGTCTCGTCGTTGCCGCCGAAGGTGACGCCGAGGACCCGGCCCCTCCAGTCCTTGGGCGAGGTGAACGGCGTGCGATCCGGCCGGTAGATCCAGTGCAGGGGGTTGACCTGGAAGAGCTGGGCCAGGACCACGATCGGCGCCCCCTTGGCCACGGCCCGGAGCACCTGGTCGGCCGAGGCCACCCCGAAGTGGGCGTGGCCGAGTTCGATCTCCTTGAGGGCGTCGCGCTCGGGCCCCCCGGGTTTGACGGTCACAGCGAGCCCCTCGCGGGCGAAGTAGCCGTGGACATCGGCATAGAGATCTCCGACCGAGCTCACGTTGTAGAGCCACTTCAGCCGATAGCTGACCTCCTCTTTTTCTTTTTGCCCGCAGGCAAAAAGAAAAATTACCACGAGGAAAATCGTTAACGCCTGTTTCATGTTCGCATCCGGTTCGTCTTCTTTAGTGCCGGGCGAGGGAACCGTCGTCCATTCGGATACCCATGGTCGCACCGTCGAGGGCCGGCTCCTCTTTCACGCAGCGCGGCATTCATGGGCCGCACCGATGATCAATCCTCCAGACTAATTGCGCTTCAAGCGTGCTTGAAACGCATTGCCGAGCCCCTCCAGGCTCACCAGATAGAGCGAGGTGCCGACCCCGATCAAAAAGAGGGCGACCAGGATCTTGGCCAAGTCGCTTTGGTACAGCGCGATGCGGATGCTGTAGCCGATGCCGGCCGTGGCGGCGATGAACTCGGCCACGATGGTGCCGACCACGGCCATGGTGGCGCTGCCCACGAGCACCGTGCTGATCTTGTGGATGTTCTCGAAAGCCCTGATCTTCACCTCCAGCCGCCAGGTCATGCGCCGGGTCGCGTGGTAGAAATGCTCGATGTCGGCAACCGGCTCGGAGAAAATCCCGATGAAGGATAGCAGCAGCGGGAAATAGCAGATCATGGCGGCGATCAGCAGCCGCGAGGAGAGCCCGTCGCCGAGCAGGATGAATATGATGGGCGCCACCGCCACGATCGGATAGGCCTGGATGTTGTAAGCTGCGGTGCGGATGAAAGAGCCGATCCAGGCGGTGAGCCGGCCCAGGATCGCCACCGCGGTCGCCAGTCCGATCGAGAGCAGGTGGCCGAGCACCGCCACCGCAAGCGTGTTCAGCACGGCCAGGACATAGGGGCCGGCATCGCGCGCGGCGGTCCGCCCGATCTCGGCCGGGCTGGGAATGACGTAGTCCGAGAGCCCCAGGGCGTATTTCAAGAGGAAGAGCAGGCCGACCCCCAGGCAGTAGATGATCAGAAACTGGTAGATCCGCCTAAGCAGCATGGACGATCTCCAGCATGGCCCGCTCCAACCGCTCGGGCGGCGGAGCGACCCCCTGCGCCGCGAGATCGGCGCCCTGGACCGAGACCACCTGCGGGGACTTCGAGGCCCCGCGCAGGACCAGGATCCGGTCGCAGAACCGGGCCACCTCGGCCACGTTGTGGGAGATGTAGAGAAAGCAGCGCTCGGGGAAAAGGGCCTTGATCTTCAGGATGATTCGCTCGCGCGTGAGCTCATCGACGTTCGCCAGGCTCTCGTCCATGATGAGCAGATCGAACTCCTGCAACAGATAGCGCACCAGGTTGGCGCGGTTCTGCTGCCCCATGGAGAGGCGGTTGAAGCGCGCATCGACGCAGCCCTCCATGCCGAACTCGCTGAGCAGCTCCTCCGCCTGGGCGCGGGTGGCGGGCGGGGCGGTCTCCTCGATGTGGCGGCGCACAGTCGACCATCCGGGCAGCCGTTCGAGGTTGTAGGTGTAGAGGGCCCGGCGTCCGCCGTTCAAGGAAATCTCGCCGCTGAAGCCTCGGAGCTCGCCGGTCAGCATCCGGGCAAGCGTGGTCTTGCCTACCCCGGAAGGGCCGAAGAGGGCGTGAAACCCGCTCTCCGGCAGCGCAAAGCTCACGTTGCAGAACAGCTCGCCCGCCGCGTTCGGATAGCGAAAAGAAAGCTGGTGAGCTTCCACGGAGATCCTTTGTTGTCGGGTTAGACCCGCATCCGCGCCGTCACGGCGTTTTCTGACGGAGCCGACGCCGCGGGGGAGCCTGGCAACCGGGTTCCGTATACCAGCATACTGTTCGATTCTCAACCGGATCCCGCAAGATTCTTGCCAAAGCCCCGTTCGCCGCGCTATGGATAAATGACATCCTTTTAGGATCCAAACCCCATGGCCCGACGACGTTCCAGCCTTCAAGGGCGCTTTGCGCTCTGTCTGATCCTCCCCATCTTGACGGTGCTGGTGGTCATGGGGGTCATCGGGTTTTTCTGGGTCCGCAACCGCCTGCTGGAGCAGTGGCAGGAGTCGGCGATCCTCAAGCTCGAGCGCGCCGCGCACCGCATGGACATGCACCTTGCGGCCGTCAAGCAGGGGATCCGGCTCTACCATGACATATCCGGCAGCCCCATAGACGACGCCTTCCATGCCTGGGTCCTGGATCGGTTGCGGCGTCAGGAGGGGATTGTCGATATCCGCTTGAGCTGGAGCCCGCCGGCGGCGACGGGAACGCCCGGCCCCCTGCATGCCCCCCTCCCGGGCATGAGCCACGGCCGGCATGCCATGGGCATGGCCGGCCCGATGCGCCGTTTCCAGAGCGCCCGCATCCGTGAAATCACACCCCCGCGCTTCGATGCCGGCGGCGACCACGGCACCATCAGCATGATCTCGGAGCTGCTCGACGACCAGGCGTCCGTCATCGGCCGGCTGGAGGTCGTCGCCGACTTTGACGTCATCTTCCGCCACGTGGTCGAATCGGGCTGGTGGCAGAGCAGCAAGGCCTTTCTGGTGGACTCCGATGGGCGGATCCTCGTCTGCACCGACACCGCCCGGCACGAGGCATTGGGG
>JALOOS010000365.1 GCA_025454275.1 Desulfobacterales bacterium
CGGTAGAACTCCTTTTCCTGGAGCACCCGCAGGATCTTGGCCTGGAGGTTGAGGGGCATGTCGCCGATCTCATCCAGGAAGATGGTGCCCTTGTCGGCAAGGTCGAACTTGCCGTGTTTGGCCGAGACAGCGCCGGTGAAGGCCCCCTTCTCGTGGCCGAAGAGCTCGCTTTCGAGCAGCTGCTCGGGGATGGCGGCGCAGTTGAGTTTAATGAACGGCTTCTCCTTGCGCAGGCTGTGCTCGCAGAGGCTCGTGGCCACCAGCTCCTTGCCGGTGCCGCTCTCCCCCAGGATCAGGACCGTCGCATCCGAGGGGGCCACTTTCATGATCAGGCCGAGCAGGCCCCGCATCACCCGGCTCTCGCCCAGGATTTCGGGGAAGAAGTTCCGGGCGTCCATGCGGCTCAGCACCGAAGTGACGCGGTCGAACACGTGGGTGAATTGCTCGATCCTGTCCCCCGACCACTCCTTGGATGATTTGGAGTTGGTGCCGTTTCTGAGGGCCGGCAGTCGGCTCGACCGGCCGCAGGATGAAGCGCACCAGGGCGAACCCGGCGGCATAGGAAATCCCGGCCATCAGCAAAATAAACCAGAAGACCCACATGGTCGGGTCCAGCTTCTCCATCAGCCCCATCTTTGTCAGCCGGAAGGCGATGATGGCCGAAAAGACGCTGAACCCGGCGAAGATGAACGGGATGATGATGTAGAGGCTGATGTAGTAACGCGGGCGCTTCATCGATTGGCCATCAGCGTGAGGTCCCACATCGGCAGGAAGATGGCCATGGCGAAGAAGCCCACCACGGCCGCGAGGCTGATGGTCAAAATCGGCGCGATGGCGTCGGAGAGCTTCTTCGTGGCGTACTCGACTTCGGTGTCGTAGTGGGTGGCGACATCCCGCATCAGGGTGTCGAGATTTCCGGACTCCTCCCCGACCGCCACCATGTTGACCACCATGGGGGTGAAGTACTTGGCCTGGCGCAAGGGGGCGGAGAGCCCCCGGCCCTCTTTCAGCCGATCCTTCATGTTCTGGAGCTGGCGCGAGATGGCCTCGTTGCCGATGGTCTCGGTCAGAATGTCCATGCTGTCGAGGATGTCGACCCCGCTCGACTGCAGGATGGAGAAGATGCTGGCAAACCGTGAAATGGCCGATTTCTGGAAGAGTTTCCCGATCAGGGGGATCTTCATGATCAGGGTGTCGCGCACGAAGCGCCCCTGCGCGGTGCGGTTGTAGAGGTAGAGGGCGGTCCCTCCGGCGATCACCACGGCGGCGCCGATGTACCAGAAATCGACGATGCCCTGGTAGAGCCACAGGCAGATCTGGGTCGGGAGCGGCAGCTTGAGCCCGGCGGTTTTGAAAATATTGACGAAGCGCGGCACGACCCCGATCAGCAGGATGAAGAAGGCGATCAGAAGAAAGGAGACGACGACGATCGGGTAGGTCATGGCCGACTTGATGTCGGACTTGACCTTGTGTTCGTGCTCGATCACGTAGATCAGCCGCTCCAGGATCTCGGGGAGGGCGCCGCTCGACTCCCCCGCCTTGAGCATGCTGCAGTAGAGCGGTGAGAAGACCTGCGGGTGGCGGCGGAAGGCGTCGTGCAGGCTGGAGCCCTCGCGGATGTCCCGGTGGATTTCGGCCAGGATGTTCCGCAGCCGCGGTTTTTCGGTCTGCTCCTCGAGAACCTGCAGGATGGTGAGCATCGGCACGCCCGAGCGGATGAGGGTCCGGAACTGCTTGGTGAAGAGGATCAGGTCGGGAGTGGTGATGGCCGACATCCATCCGGTGAGCGAGGGTTTCTGCATTCCGGCCGCGGTCGCCACGGCGGCGCGCACCTGGGTGGGGATGTAGCCCTGGTTCGTGAGCGCCATGGAGGCGGCCTCGACCGAATCGGCTTCGATCTCCCCCTTGAGGGTTATTTGGGCATGGGCTCTTCCGATCAGACGAGGACGGCGGAGGCCGCCTCCTCGAGGGTGGTGATGCCCTGCCGGGCCTTCTCCAGGGCGTTGTCGCGCAGGGTTACAAAGTTGCCGGCGTTGATGGCGGCACGGGTGATCTCGTGCGCCGAGCTGCGCCGGAGGATCATGTCCCGGACCATGTCGTCGATGACGAGCACCTCGAAGATGCCCGTGCGGCCCTTGTAGCCCGAGTGCAGGCAGTTGAAGCAGCCCTGGCCGACGACGAGCCCCGAGATTTCCGCCTCCGTCAAGCTCCAGTATTTCAATGTGTCGGCGCTGGGGGTGTAGGGGTGGCGGCAGTGGGGGCAGACTTTGCGCACCAGGCGCTGGGCGAAGGAGACGAGCATCACCGAGGAGACCAAGAAGGGCTCGATCCCCATGTCGACCATACGGGTCATCGCGCCGGCCGCGTCGTTGGTGTGCAGGGTGCTCAGCACGCGGTGCCCGGTGAGGGCCGCCTGAACGGCGATCCCGGCGGTCTCGCCGTCGCGGATCTCGCCCACCATGATGACGTCCGGGTCCTGCCGCAGGATGGAGCGCAGCCCGCTCGCGAAGGTCATGCCCGCCTTGCGGTTGAGCTGGACCTGGCGGATCTTCTCCATGCGGTACTCGACCGGGTCCTCGACGGTGATGATGTTGATGTCGGTCTGGTTGATCCGCTTGAGGATGGAGTAGAGGCTCGTGCTCTTGCCGCTGCCGGTGGGCCCGGTGCTCAGGATCATTCCGTAGGGCTTGGTGATGACGTTTTCGATCTTCTGCCGGTCGATCTCGTTCATGCCGAGCAGCTCGAGCGAGTAGATGCTCGTGCTGGTGTCGAGCAGCCGCAGCACCATGTTCTCGCCGTAGATCGAGGGGATCGTGGAGGCGCGGATGTTGATGTCCTTGTTTTTCATCTTGACCGTGAAACGGCCGTCCTGGGGCACGCGGGCGAGGGCGATGTCCATGTTGGCCAGGATCTTCAGGCGCGAGATGATCGGCAGAAACATCCCCTTGGGCGGGGCGGGCACCTCGTGCAGCTTGCCGTCCACGCGGAAACGGATCTGGACGTGGTCCTTTTCCGGACTGATGTGAATGTCGCTCGCGCTCTCGCGCACCCCCTGGGAGAGAATGGAGTTGACCAGCCGCACGACGGGGGCCTCCTGGGCCATGCCCTGCAGGGAGCTGACCTCGATGTCCTCGAGGGGGGTCGCCTTTTCGGCCCCCTTGTCGATCTCCATGTCCTCCATGTCTTCGAGCACCCCGCCGATGCCGGCATAGGTGCCGTAGAGGGTGGAGTGCAGCTGGTTCAACTGCTGCTCGGTGCAGATGACGGCCTCCACCTCGCAGTTGGTGAAGACCTCGACGGCGTCGAGCGCATTGATGTCGAGGGGGTCCATCATGGCGACCGTGATCAGCATCCCGCTTTTGCGCAGCGGCGCCACCCCGTACTTGTGGGCGAGGTCGGCCGGGATCACCTTTTCCATCTCCATATCGATGATGTGCCGGTCCGGGCGGTACTTCTCCAGCTTGAGCTGGCTGCAGAGCAGCTCGACGATCTGGGCCTCGCTGACAATGCCCTCGCGCACCAGGAACTGGCCGAGCTTGAGGTTGCTGCGTTTTTGAAACGGCAGGACCTGGTCGAGCTGCTTTTGGGTCAGCAGCCCGCCCTCCACGAGGATTTCACCGAGCTTTTTGCGTGCGATCATAGGGGCTC
>JALOOS010000128.1 GCA_025454275.1 Desulfobacterales bacterium
ACATCGCATTGAAGGGGATCACGGATCTGGAGCTGTTGCTGGAAGCCCTCCGCGAGATGGGGATTACCGGCGAAAGGTTGGTATCCGCCTCGGCGGCTCGAGAACCCGGCCAGGTGTTGGTGCGAGCCTTCTGGGGAAGATACCCGGTGGGTTTCGTAAAAGACAAGAAGGGCGAAATCCGCGCAGTGGGGGATAATGAATCGCCGCTCATGCGGAGCGAGAGCCTGCAAAAGAAGATTCGCCAGCACTACAGCCTGGCGGCCGTGAAGCGGAAGGTGGTCGAAATGCGCTACCACGTGGCCGAGGTCGAGGCCATGGAAGACGGGTCCATCCGCCTGGTGGCCCGGCAGTGGAGGTGAGAGCGATGCAACGCACGGAATTGCACTTCACCATCGACGCGGAGGGAAATATCTATTCCGTCGTGAAAGGCGCCAAAGGGGGCGGCTGCAAGCTGCTGATAGAGGAGGTCAAAAAACTCGGTCAGCCGATCCACGAATCCCCCACCGGCGAGTTTTTCGAAAACGAGCAGGGTGTAACCATCCACACCAAAAGATGGTGACGCGCAGTCTGGAGCGCGGTCTTGGCTGTCGGCGGCTTCCGGTGTAACCGCTCCCGGCACCTGTCCCGCCAAAAATATCCCATCTGTTTACCGGTCAAGGCATTCCAACCCGGCAGCGGTTTTCCGAGCCCTTGCCCGCTCCATTTTCCAGGTCATTGATCCCCCACCGCATTTCGGTTATTATCCCCAATTGCTATCAGTAGCAGCGTTCGGAACCCTGCTCCCACCCTCAACTACGTGCCTGCTCAGGGCGCGGCATGCCGAAAGGAGGAAAAGATGAGCTCCTTCACTTTTCGGACCCACCCCACTATGGTTTTAACACTTGCAATAATCTTGTCGTTTAGTTTGACTCCGGCCGGCGCCCAATCCCAGGCGCAGATTACCAACCTCAACATGGGCAGCACCACCTCCACCTCCGCCGTCTATGCCTGGTGCGTGGCCACCGCCAACGTTATCAACAAGGCCAACGTCGGGCTCAACGTCACGGTGGTGGAGAGCGGGGCCGCCCTCGACAACTTGCGCAAGCTCAAGGAGGGGGTCTTCGATTTCGCGCTCTCGATCGACATCCCTTCCGCCATGCAGATGCACCAGGGGATCGACTCCTTCAAGGGCCAGCCATGGAAAGAGGTGCGGGTGCTCTTCATCCGCAACGTGACCGTCGACCGGCTCTATGCCCGCAAGGACGCCGGGGTGAAATCCTTTGCCGAGCTTTCCGGGAAGAAGTTCTCCCCGGGCATCCCCGGCGCCTCATCGACGGCCTATATGATGAAGTTCAACGAGGTGCTCAAGACGGGCATCAACTTCATCCCGGGCACCCTCAGCGACTCGATCGGCGCCCTCCAGACCAACCGCATCGTCGGCCTGCAGAAGACGAGCCCGGTGGCCGCCATCGACGCCTCGTTGATCGAGGTGAACCTCACCACCCCGATCACCGTCATCGGCTTCAGCCGGGAGGAGACCGAGAGGATCAAGGCCGTCTACCCCTACGTGCCGTTCATCGAGACCCCCAAGGGCGCCATCACCCAGATTCCCGAGGCGGGGCCGATGTTCGAGCTGGCCCCCATCGTCGGAGCCATGGCCTCCAAGGAGCTGCCCGAGAGCGTCGCCTACCGAATCGTCAAGTCCTACGTCGAAGGGCTGCCGGAGGTGGCCGCCGCCTATCCGGCCGTGAAGGGGTGGGATCCCGTCGCCGACCTGTTCAAGTACGTCCCGGAAGGCGCCGAGGTCCCGGCGCATGCGGGGCTGGTGAAATACGCCCGGGAAAGGGGCATCGAGGTGCCCAAACGCTTTCTACCCCCGGAGATGCGCTGAGCCGTTAGCCTTCGCAGACGCACAGGCCGCTCAACCGGCCGGGGCCTCTCCGCCGGGGGCTCCGGCCCCACCGCCACACAGGGGGGCGCATGCTGCCTGAGAGGGGTTTCACCCGGAACAACGTGCTTTTCGTTGGCGGCCTGCTCTTTGCCTTTTTTCAGCTGGTCGTCCCCGTCTTCCTCCACCTCATCGAAATCCAGCTGCGCGCGGTCCATGTGCTGATCGGGGTGTCGCTCGCTTTCCTGGCCTACCCGGCGGGGAAGAGCGCCGCCGGCCGGCGCCTGACCCTCTGGGACGGGTTTCTCGTCGCGGTCATCGTCGCGAGCAACCTCAACATCCTGCTCAAGGCGATGGACATCTACTACCAGCCGGGGACGGCCGGCGACCTCGACCTCATCCTGGGCGCCGCCATGTTCGTCCTGGTTCTGGAGTCGGCGCGGCGCACCATGGGCCTCACCGTACTGCTGCTCCTGCTCGCGCTCGTGGCCTACATCTTTCTGGCCCCCTGGTTCCCCGGCATCTGGCAGATGAAGCGGCTGTCATGGAACTTTCTCATCAACTCGATTTACTTCTCCCCGCGCGGGATCTACGGCAGCGTCACGGGGATGTCGGCCACCTTCATCTCGATGTTCGTCCTTTTCGGCGCGGTGCTCTCGGTGACCGGGGCCGGGCGCACCTTCATCGACATCGCGCTCGCCCTGACCGGGCGTTTCACCGGCGGTCCGGCCAAGACGGCCATCGTGGCGAGCACCCTGTTCGGCAGCATTTCGGGCAGCGCCGTGGCCAACGTGATGGTGACGGGCAACTACACGATCCCGCTGATGAAGAAAAACGGCTACGAGCCGGAGTTCGCTGGGGCGGTCGAATCGATCGCCTCGACTTGCGGAGGTGTGACCCCGCCCATCATGAGCATCACGGCCTTCATGATGGCCGAGTTTCTGAACATCTCCTACCTGCACATCATCGGCTATGCCCTCATCCCCTGCATCCTGGCCTACAGCGGGATCTTCGCCGGGGTGCATTTTCGCACCCTGCGTTTGGGTCTGCTGGCGCTGCCGCGCGAGGAGATCCCCCGCTGGCGCGACATTTTGACGTTCCAGAAACTCTCCGGGTTCCTGGTGCCCACCCTGACCCTGCTGGTGATGATCGGTCTCGGCTACCCGCTGACGGAGGCGGGCTTCTACGCCTCGGCGGCCGCGCTGGCGATCTACGCGATCAACCACCTGCGCACCCTGGGGCCAAGGGGGATGCTCGCGGCCGTCATCGATGCCCTCAGCGCGGGCGGCATGGACATCGTGCGTCTGGTCCCGATCCTGGTCTCCATGAGCGTTCTGGTCAACCTGATCGGGATCACGGGCCTCGCCCCCAAGATCAGTGCGGTGATCCTGGACATCGGCGTAGAGAACCTTTACCTCTCGCTTCTGATTGCGGCCGCCATGCCGCTTCTGCTCGGGACGGCGCTTCCGGTGGTCCCGACCTACCTGCTTTCGATATCCATCCTGACCCCGGCGTTGATGAAGCTCGGGGTGGACATCGTGGCCGCCCATCTGTTCTTCATCTACTACGGGGTGCTCGGTGCCATCACCCCGCCTACATGCGAAGCGGCGGTGGTGGCCGCCGGCATCGCCAAGGGCGACTGGGGGCGCACCGCGAACTACGCCATGCGTCTGGGGGCGGTGGCGTTCTGCCTGCCCTATTTCATGGTCCTGCATCCGGCCCTGGTCGCCCGGGACGCGCCGGCCGAGGTGGCGCTCGCCTTCGTCACCGGAGTTGCCGGGGCGGTGACCATGGCCTACGGGTTCTTCGGCGGCGCGGCCGGCCGCATGCGCTGGCTGCTGCGCCTGATGTTCTGCGCCGGGGGGGTCATGATGCTCTTCCCGGATCTGAGTGTTACCCTTATGGGCGTTGCGCTTACCGCGGCGAGCGCCCTGCTGCAGCGGGCGGTCCGGACGCCGCCCGCCGCACCCGCGGCACGATAGGAGGGAGACCCATGCCAAAGCAGTCCCTGCGCATTATCTGCCCAAACGGCCACCTCGGCTTCGCCCCTACCAAGGAGGAGAGCTTTCGGATCGGGGCGGAGACCCGGCCCGACTACTACTGCTGCGATTCGGGCAGCGACGACATCGGCCCGGGCCCCCTCGGCAGCGACACCTGCGTCAGCCCCTACGCCTGGCAGAAGCACGACCTCGAGCTCATGCTGCTTGCCGCCCGGCGCCAGGGGGTGCCCATGATGATCGGCTCCTCGGGGGATACCGGGACGAACAGCCGGGTCGCCATGTATGTCGAGATGATCCGCGATCTCGCCCGCACCCACCGCCTGCCGCCCTTCAAGCTCGCGACCTTCACCTCGGAGGTCCCGAAGGAGGAGATCCGGCGTCGCATGCAGGCGGGCGATGTCGTGGAGGGCCTCGACGAGCGCCCGCCGCTCTCCTTTGAGGAACTCGATAAAACCGACCGCATCGTCGCCATGGCGGGGGTCCACCCCTTCATGCGGGCGCTCGAAGCCGGCGCGGATGTGATCATCGGCGGGCGCAGCAGCGATGCGGCCATCTTCGCCGCCGCCGCCCTGCACGAGGGGTTTCCCGAACACCACGCCTATTACCTGGGCAAGGTCCTCGAGTGCGCCTCCTTCTGCGCCGAGCCCTACATGGCCAAGGAGTCGGTCATCGGCACCATCACCCGCGACGACGTGACGGTGACGGCGATGCACCCGGCGCAGCGCTGCACCGTGGCCTCGGTGGCGGGGCACGCCATGTACGAGCGCGCCAACGCCTACTACGAGCATTTTGCCGGCGGCACCCTGGACATGACCCACTGCCGCTACGAGCAGGTGGACGAAAAGAGCACGCGCGTGACGGGCCAGCAGTTTCACCCCACCCGGGGTCGGATCAAGGTCAAGCTCGAGGGCTCGGGCAAGGTGGGCGAGCGCTTCATCGGCATCGTGGGCATCCGCGACCCGTACACCATCCGCCACATCGACCAGGTGATCGGCTGGGCCCGCAGCCAGGTCGAGGAGCGCCTCGCCGGTAAACCCTACCAGCTGCACTACACGATCTACGGGAAGAACGGCGTCATGGGCGATCTCGAGCCGGTGCAGGAGATCCGCTCGCACGAACTGGGTGTAGTGGTCGAGGGGATCGCTCCCACCCGGGAGCTGGCCGAGGAGGTGGCCCTGATCGGCTCCCGGCAGATTTTTTATGCCCGGCTGCCCGAGGTCAAGGGTACGGCCGGGACGGCGGCCTTCATCGTGGACGGGGTGCTCCCGGCTCCGGCGGCCTACCTGTGGACCCTGAACCACGTTCTGCCGGTGGACGATCCGATGGAGCTGTTCACCCTGAACGAGTTGATGATCACCGATGGGGAGGCGGGGCGATGAAAACCAAACCCCTGGCCGAGCTGGCCAAAACGATCCGCAGCAAGAACGCCGGCACCGACAAGATCACCTTCGACATCATTTTCCGCGAAAAGGAGAACTACGAGCTGGTGAAAAAAAGCGGGGTGCTGACGCGCCGGACGGTGGCGGCGCTCTTCAACATCCCGGATGAGCGCATCAGCGATTTTTTGGAGTTCGACCCGGCCTACGCGATCAAGTTCACGATCCGCCGCCGGAGGCCGAGCGGCAGCCCGGGGGAGACCGACATCTTCGGCTGCCAGCAGTACCCGCCGCTTCTCGCGATCGAGGTGCCCGTGCCCTGAGAGCGGGTTAAACGGAATACGGCCGTGACTTCGAGCGGTTGACCTTGCCGATGCCCATGCTATACTGGAGCACTCGCCAATCATCAAGCGGGCGTGAGGAGCTCTCCGCTGGCGCTGCTGCAGAGGCGGCGCGGCGGGCTTTCAAAGGAGGTTCGAAATGAAGAGGATCGTGGCGGCCGCAGGCATGGTCATCCTGCTACTCGCGGTCGGCCTTCCGGCCGGTGCGCAGAGTTTGAAAGATGCGGACTTCACGCTGCCCTCGATTTCCGGGGAAAAGATCCGCCTGAGCCAGTTCCGGGGAAAAAAGAATGTCATGATTTCATTCGTCCCGGCGGCCTTCACCCCGGTCTGCTCCGACCAGTGGCCGGGTTACAACCTGGCCCGCGGCCTTTTTGAATCTCACGATGCGGTCATTCTCGGCATCACGGTCGACAGCATCCCGGCGCTCCATGCCTGGACGCGGCAGATGGGGCCCGAGCTCTGGTTTCCGGTTCTGTCGGATTTCTGGCCCCATGGGGAGGTCGCTTCGAAATTCGGCCTGCTGCGCTCGGACGGGGTCTCCGAGCGGGCGTTGATCTTCATCGACAAGGAGGGGATCATCCGGGAGATCCTGGTGTCCGACATCAACAAGCGGCCCGATCTCGAATCCTGCTCGGTCGCCCTTGATAAGCTGACCCCGAAATGAGGGCGGCGCGGGAGTTCAACTGCCCGGCAGCTGTGTCGAGACGCCGCCGCGGCCGCCGACTCAATAGCGTTGCACGCCGCCTGCGCCGGCGGTTTGTCGGCAAGTAAGTTTAGATTTGTGGGAGTGGCTTCCAGCCACGATCCGATCGCGGCAAGATGCCGCTCCCACAGAAAAAAAGCCTAACTTATTTGGAATGAAATGTGTCGCTCGCATCAACCTTAATGGAGGTGATCTATGGCGAAAACCCCGCCCGGCAAGAACCCCATCGTCGATCAATGCCTCGGCTGCGAGAACATCGAAGGTGAGTTCTGCCGCATCTGGGCGGTGCCGGCTGCCAAGTGGCGGCTCGGGCCCTGCCCCTCGGCCACCCACGTCAGAATAGATACAAAAGAGCCGGCGGAGAAAGTCCGGGTCGGGCAACAGAAGCAGAAGAAAAAGTAGGGCCGGCCGTGTCGGACCGCCTGCCGACGGCTGCGAGGATCGTGGCATGAACTGTGGGATCGGGTTTGACAGGGACCGCTACCTGGAGGACCAGACGGCGGCCATCCTTGAGCGTGTCGCGCGCTTCAACAACAAGCTCTACCTGGAGTTCGGGGGAAAACTCCTTTACGACTACCATGCCGCCCGCGTGCTGCCCGGCTATGACCCGAATGCCAAGATCCGGCTCTTGTCGGCGCTGCGGGACAACGCCGACGTGCTGCTCTGCATCTACGCCGGCGACATCGAGCGCAAGAAGATCCGCGCCGACTTCGGCATCACCTACGATTCCGACGCCCTCAAGCTGATCGACGACATGCGGGCCTGGGGGATCGACGTGCTCGGGGTCGTCATCACCCGGTTCGAAAACCAGCCCGCGGCCGGGCTCTTCAAAAACAAGCTCGAACGGCGCAACATCAAAGTCTACACCCACCGCTACACCAAGGGCTATCCCACCGACGTCGACCTGATCGTGAGCAACGACGGCTACGGGGCCAACGAATACATCGAGACCAGCAAGCCGCTCGTCATCGTCACCGGCCCCGGGCCGGGCAGCGGAAAGCTCGCCACCTGCCTCTCGCAGCTCTACCACGACTACCGCCGCGGGGTTCAATCCGGGTATGCCAAGTTCGAGACCTTTCCCATCTGGGACATCCCCTTGAAGCACCCCGTCAACATCGCCTACGAGGCGGCGACGGCCGACATCCGGGACTTCAACCTGATCGACCCCTTCCACCTGGAGGCCTACGGGAAGGCCGCCGTCAACTACAACCGCGACGTGGAGGTCTTCCCGGTCCTCAAGCGGATCCTGGGAAAGATCACGGGGGGGGCCGCGTTCTACCAGTCGCCGACCGACATGGGCGTCAACCGGGCCGGAGCGGCCATCGTGGACGATCCCGCAACGCGCGAGGCGGCCAAGCAGGAGGTGATCCGGCGCTATTTCCGCTACCGCTGCGAATACGCCATGGGGTTTGCGGACCGGGAGACGGTGCAGCGGGTCGAGCTCTTCATCAAGGATTTCCAGCTCACCCCCGAGTGCCGCAAAGTGGTGTCGCCGGCCCGCAAAGCGGCCGAGAAGGCTCAGCGCGACCAGCGCGGCGACGAGGGGATCTACTGCGGGGCCGCCATCGAGCTCAGGGACGGGACCATCATCACCGGCAGCAACTCGCCCCTGCTGCACGCCGCCTCGAGCGTCGTCATCCACGCCATCAAGCATCTCGCCGGGATCCCGGCCAAGATTAGGCTCCTGCCGCCGAGCATCATCAACGCCATCCACAGCCTCAAGACCGAAGTGCTCAAGGAGAAATCGGTCAGCCTCGACCTGGAGGAGACCCTGATCGCCCTCAGCATCAGCGCCACCGCGAACTCCGCGGCCCAGCTGGCCGTCGAGCACCTGACCGCGCTCGAGAACTGCGAGGTCCACATGACCCATATCCCCACCCCGGGGGACGAGGCCGGCCTGCGGCGGCTGGGGGTCAACCTCACGAGCGACCCGAACTTTTCGTCGAAGAATCTGTTCATCACATGAGAGGGGCCCGTGAGCCGGTCAGCCGGTCAGCCGGCCGGCCCGTCGGCCGGCCGCCGGGCGGCTCTTCAACCATCGGCAGCGGTTTCCGATTCGATTTCCGCGCTGCGGCCGCCTGTGGTAAAATACATAAAGTTTAGCGTTGCATGCCGTCTGCGACGGCGGCTTGTGAACAAGTAGGTTCAGATTTGTGGGAGTGGCTTCCAGCCACGATCATCGCGGTCCCGCCGTGGCGGGATGCCGCTCCCACATCAAAAGCATAACTTATTTGAAAGAGAAATCCTTAATGAGGTCGCCGTGAAGATTCTGGCCGTCGTCGATGAAAAGCCCGCCTCGATCCAGTCGCTCGAGGCGGCTCTGCTGGTCG
>JALOOS010000129.1 GCA_025454275.1 Desulfobacterales bacterium
GCGACCCGCCGCATGGGGATGTCGAACCAGTCGCGGCCGAGAGCGGTCTCCTGGAAGTGGACGCTGCGGATAATTTCGGTGCGGGTGATGCCGGCGTGGCCGATGTTGGTTCTGACCCAGGCGGTGCCGGGCATCTGCTCCGGCAGCCTCAGGACGAAGGTGATCACATCGCCGCTGAAGCGGGTCGTGATCTCTCCCGGGGCGGGTTCCTGGATGAGCGCATCGGAATGAATCATGGTCGGTCTCGGCGGCAAAAGGGTCAGCGCGGCGCGGCCCGTCGTACAACCGGGGCGTTCTTACAGGATATCCTAAAATGCTTCCGGAAAAAAGCATTAACACCATCGAATTTTCCTTGCAAAATCGCCAAACCACGCTAATCTGAATTCAGATGGCCCCCCGGTGAGGATGGAATTTGCGTCCCCGTCCCGACCACCCATTCCGCTTTGTGAAAGGCGTTCGACGTGCATTGCCTCAAGTGGTTAGCCGCTGTTTTAATGACCGCCGGCCTCGCCTGGGCGGCGGCGGGTCACGCCCAGGGCCAGGCGCGGTCGGCACCCCTCAATCCGGATGCCAAGCTGGTGCTCGTCCAGGCGCTCGTCAGTGAGGATATCAAGGAGGGAATCCCCCAGGCGGCCAGCCTCGCCTTTTCGATCTCCGCCGGGAAGGTTTATTGTTACACGCTCTTTGACGGCATCTCGGATGACACACTGATTTATCACCACTGGATTTTCCGTGACCGGCCCAGCGCCCGCATCCGGCTTACGCTGCGCGCCCCCCGCTGGGCCACCTACAGCAGCATCCAGCTGCGCGAGGCGGACAGGGGGCCCTGGCGCGTCGAGATCGTCGACGCCGGCGGGCGGATCCTGAAAACCCTGCGTTTCAGCGTGACGGACTGACGCCCCGATGATGGAATCGATCCTCAACTTTTTCGCCAGTTTCCGTTGGCAGGACGTGGTCGACATCGGACTGAACAGCTACATCCTTTTCCGCTTCTACGTGCTGTTCCGGGGTACCTATGTGTTCCGGGTCCTCATCGGGCTCACGATGCTCTGGTTCTTCCAGCAGATCGCGGTATACATGGGCCTGATCGTCACCAGCTGGGTGGTTCAGGGCATCGTGGCCGTCGCCGCCCTGATCATCGTGGTCGTCTTCCGCAACGAGATCCGCACCGTTCTGCAGGCCCGCAACTTCAAAACCATTCTCTGGGGGTTTTCGGTCAAGAAGCAGGCGGCGCCCGTCGATATCCTCGCCAACAGCGTCTTCGAGCTGGCCCGCCGGCGGCACGGGGCGCTGATCGTCATCCCGGGGGAGGAGGGCACCGACGAGCACCTTCAGGGCGGCATCGCCTGGAACGGCGACATCTCCAAGGAGATGCTCCTGAGCATTTTCTTCCCGGACAATCCGGTCCACGACGGGGCGGCCGTGATCGACGGAGAGCGCATCACGCGGGTGGGGGCCATTCTGCCGCTCTCGCGGCGCGACGACCTGCCCTCGCACCTGGGGACGCGGCACCGCGCGGCGTTGGGACTCTCCGAGGCGAGCGACGCCATCGTGGTGGTCGTCTCCGAGGAGCGCGGCGAGGTCAGCCTCGCCAAGGGCTCGCGCCTGCGGCCGATCGCCAACCGCTCCAAGCTGACGCAGAAGCTGGAAGAGCATTTCGGAATCGCCGCTTCCCAGTCACCCCAGGCCACGAAGGAGAAGGTGGAGATCGCCACGGCGGCCATGGTCTCCCTGCTCTTCATCACGGGCTTCTGGTTCAGCATCTCCCAGGGGCTCGAAACCCTGATCAGCTTCGATGTGCCGATCGAGTACCAGAACCGCAACCCCAACATGGAGATCGTGCAGGCGTCGGTGAACACGGTGCGCCTGAACCTGAGCGGTTCGGGCACCCTGATCAAATCGACGCGGCCGGATCAGGTGCGCGTGCGGCTCGACCTTGCCGGCGCAGCGGCGGGAGCGAACAGCTTTCCCATCACCGGCAGCAATGTCAGCCTGCCCCCCGGGCTGGTCTTGAAGGATGTCGTCCCCTCGGAGGTCGTGGTCGAGCTTGACCTCACCGTCAGAAAGGATCTTCCGGTCCAGGTGGACTGGGTGGGGCGGCTGCCCGAGAACCTGCTCCTTGCGGAGGTGGTCATCGAGCCTCAGGTGGTGGGGGTTATCGGCGGAAAGCGCATCCTGGAAAACATCTCCACCCTCTTCACGGAGAAGGTGCCGCTCGACCGGCTGCGGGAGGGCAGCGGGAGCCTGGAGGCGGGCCTCACCCTTCAGCCGGCCTCCCTCAAGCTCGCCCCCGGAACGAGCGAGAAGGTCAGCATCAAGTACCTGACCCGCAAGCGCGAGTAGGTCTCATCCTTTCTTCCCGCCAGAGTTTCCGGCGAAACGGCAATATAAATCCCTCCCCATTCCGGCCACGGGGGCGCTGGAGGGACAACCATCGCCCGGTTCAGAAGGTGAACGGGAAGCTCACTTTCACGGGCAGGTTGTCGACCCGGTCGGCGGGCGGCAGCGGCTCGGCGAGATCGAGGGTCAGCAGAAGCATTAATTCCCGGCCTCCCAGGGCCGGTGTGACGGCAGCCGGGATGCGGGCGGTGATCTCGGGTTTTTCGCGGACGACGGCGGAGATCCGCCGGCCGTCCTCGAACCGGACGACGGCGGCCTGCCCGGCACGGGCATAGCGCGTGTGCTTGGGGTCCAGGAAGGCCGAGACGAAGACGGAGGCGCTGTCCCCGAGAACGAGCAAAGGGTCCCCCGGTCCTACCGCCTGCCCGGGCTGGGCGAACACCTCCAGGACGATTCCCGCCACGGGGCTCGTGTGCGTCAAGCGCTCCTGCTGGGCGCTGACCGCCTCGCGCTCGGCCCGAAGCACGGCGATGCGGGTCTCCTCTTCGCGCTCCGAGGCCGGGCGCTGCAGCTGCTGGATCTGCCATGCCGCCAGCGCAGCGCGCGCCTGATTCAACCCGATCTCGGCCTGATTCATCTGGGCGTGGGCGAGGTTCAGCTCCGCCACGGTGGCCGCTCCCCGGTCGAAGAGCAGGCGCACATTCTCCAAGTGGCGGGCCTGGTGGTCGACCACCTTCCGGGCCAGGCGCACATTGGTCTCAAGCTCAATCCCTCCCGCTGCCCGAACGGGGTCCGCCGGCGCCAGCCGGGCTGCGAGCTCGGCCTGCAGGAGCCGGTCACGCTGCGCCAGGTCCGGACTGTGCAGCACGGCCAGAAGCTGTCCGGGCGCCACCCGCATCGAGGCGTGGGCCTCCAGCCGCTCGACGGTTCCTGCCATGCGGGCGTTGATAGGCACCCGTTCCAGGCGGATCAGGCCGACCGCGGAGACAAACAAGACGGTGCTCAACAGCTGCACCAGCAGGTAGAGGAGCGGCAGCGACACGAGCAGCACGATCAGATACCAGCGCCAGCGGGCCAGCGCCCGCTTGGCGGGGGCATACGGCACCCGGATCCCCCGTTCGCGATCCGGCGCGCTGCTCTTGGCGGACTGAAAGCGGATTTTCATCGCGACAACGCCTCAAGGTGCGTCCAGGACTGGATCAGGACGCCCGAAAAGTTGTGATTCCCCAGCCGGCGCCGCAGAACGTCGATGCCGGCTTGAACCGCCTCGGCCCCCCGGTGGGCATAGCTCTCCGCCGGGGAAAGAAAAGGCTCCACACTCAGCGCCGTCGAAAAACGCAGCTCGGGGTGCTGGGTCAGGATCGCCTCGGCGCGGCGGGCGGCCTCTTCGGGGTTGGAGAGGTAAATCATCAGGGCGACCTCGGCGACGGGAACCTGGGCGAGAGCGCATCCCAGGCAGATCGAGAAGCGGTTGCGGTCGAAATAGCGCGGGTGGATGCTCAGGCCTATCGGCCAGGGGCTGACCCGGGCGGAGGCGTGAAGGGTGTGGAGCAGCTGCGCCAGGAGGTATTCCTGCGAGTACAGGGTGCCGTCCAGCTGGTCGGGCTCCAGATCCAGATGCAGCCGGTCGAAGTCGAAGCCTTTCAGCTGCTGGATGATCTCGAGCAGGTCCCGGCGATGGCCCGGCAGGATCCACAGCGGCTCGCCGAGCAGGAGCTCCACAGAGAACCCCTGGCGTTTCGAGGTTTCCAGGAAGGCGTGAAGCCGGCGGGCGCCGGCAGGCGTCGCAGCTGCCTGGATCTGGCCGCGGTCCAGCGATATCAATACCCGATCGATCCCGAACCGGCGCAGCGCTCCCGCGGCCGCCGGATCGGGCCGGCCGGCCTCCAGCCAGGCGGCGCTCTCCCATAAATAGACCCCCACCCCGCCTGCAGCGGGCGCCCGCCGGCGTGAAGCCGTTTGGGCGGCGGCGAAGCTGCTTTTCGGCCAGGTGAGCCAGTCGGGGTTCACCGGGTCGTTCGCGACCACGGAGCCCTCGGATCGGGCCTGCAGCGGCCCGGTATCGGCACAGCCCTCGGGAGCCAGCTGCAGCAGATTCGCCTGGTTCTGCAGCATTATCAGCTCCGCCTCGATCAGGTCCTGGCTCGTCTGGTGATACTGGAACCGGCTCTGCTGGAGCCGCTCCAGTGTGTCTCCGGGTAGAAGGCCCGAGCGCAGCTGGTTTTCCCTCAGCGCTTCCAGGGCGGCGATGACGCGCTGGCGGGCGAAGCGCAGGTTGGCCTCGGCCGCGCGCCGGCGGGCGATCAGCTCGGCGGCGTCGGCCTGAAGCTCCTCAGCACGCAGATTGAGCTCCATCTGGTCTTTTTTCAGGCCGGCATGGGCTGCGCGCCGGCGGGCCTCGTCGGCTTGGCGGATCCCCAAGGGCAGGTCCATGTTGAATGCCACCCCGATGCCGTAGCCGGGGTTGTCATTCGCATATTCCGCGGAGGCGGAGCCTGCCACCTCCACATTGGCGTTCAGATCGCTCCGCCGCTCCAGTTTGAGTTGACCCATCTGCTCTTCCACAAGCCCGCGGCGCAGCGCAAGCTCCGGATGCTCGTCCAGCACCCGGGCGGTGAGCTGCGCCTCATCGGTGCAGGGATCGGGCAGGCGCGGGGGCACAGGGTCGAAGGGGGCGAGAGCGGCGCCGGTCAGCCGGCCCATCGCGCCCAGGGTCCGCTTTTGCACCGCCTGGGCGTCGGCGATCTGCCGCACGGCTAGATCCAGACCCGTGATGAACTCCAGCCGGTCGGCTTCCAGCAGGAACCCCTTGGCCGTTCGCTCCGACAGGATGGCCTCCAGCGCGTCGCGCTCCTTCAAAAACGCCCGGCTCACCTCAATTCGGCGCCCGGCGGCCCAGTAGGCGATGTAGTTGGCCCGGAGGGCGTTCAGGCTCAGCCGCCGCGCCAGCTCAAGTTTGTGGCGGTTTTCCCAGGTGCGGGCCTCGGCGCTTAGAATTCTGAGCTGTTCCTTCTGTCGGCTGCCCAGGAGGGGATAACGCAGCCCGGCCCTCAGCGCCGCCTGGGTGTAGTCCCGGGTGCGGTCGTCATCCACCGACTCCTGGTAGCGGCCCACCCCCACCCCGCCGAAGGCCCGCCAGCCCGCAGCCGCCTGCTCGGCCTCGAAAAGGAAGAGGCTGCGTTCCATCTCGGCTGCGGCCGCCAGCACCTGGGAGCCGTCGTCGAGCTTGGATTCCATCTCGGCCAGCGTGGTCGCGGGCGGCGCGGACGCATCGGGACCGGATCCGACCGCCAGCACCAATACCAGCACCAGGCCGGCCCGGAACACCTCGGACCCTACCTGCCGGAGGGCCCGGGAGATACGTTCGGGGGGGGGGATCATCATCGGCATCGTTTCAGACTCTTTCAAAATTTGGTTTTGCGCAGGACGTACCAAGGGGCCATCGTGCTGTCCAGGTGCGATTT
>JALOOS010000366.1 GCA_025454275.1 Desulfobacterales bacterium
GGCGCCCATCGTCTGGAAAATGCAGACCGTCTGGCCGGCCGGCCTGGCCTTTCACCGCAACGCCGAAGGCCTTGCCAAGCGCATCGAGGAGATGTCGGGCGGCCGGCTGAAGATCCAGGTCGAACCGGCGGGCACCGTCGTCGGCGCCTTCGATGTGCTGGACGCCGTCAACAAGGGGCTGGTGGACTGCGCCCACGGCTGGTCCGCCTACTGGGTCGGCAAGCACCCGGCGCTCAATTTCTTCACCAGCGCCTCCGGCGGCCCCTTCGGCTTGGACAACCTCGACTATGTCAGCTGGATGTTCTACGGCGGCGGCTACGAGCTCTACCGCGAACTCTATCAGGACGTGCTGAAGATGAAGGTGCACGTCATCCCGACCCTGGTTCTGAACACCGAGCCCCTGGGGTGGTTCAAGAAGCCCATCAAGTCGGTGGCCGATCTGAAGGGGGCGAAGTTCAGGGCCTCCGGGCTGACGGCCGAAATCTACAAGGAGCTCGGCATGACGGTGATCGCCATGCCGGCCGGCGAGATCCTGCCCGCCCTGGAGCGGGGCGTGATCGACGGCGCCGAGTTCTACAGCCCCTACCTCGACAAGGAGCTCGGCTTCCAGGATGTGGCCAAGTACTATTACGCCCCCGGCATGCACCGCTCGACCGGCACCCTGGAGCTTTTGGTCAACAAGGAGAAGTGGGACAAGCTCCCGGCGGACCTCAAGGCCATCATCGACATCGCCAGCCGGGAGAACCTGCTGCGGGGCTGGCTGGAGATCTCCGTCAAGGACGTCGAAGCGCTGGAGGAGCTCAAGGCCAAGTCGGGCGTCAATGTGGTCGAAACCCCGAAGGATGTCCTGATCGAGATCCTGAAAGCCTGGGACAAGGTCGCCGCCAACTACGCGGCGAAGGACCCCTTCTTCGCCAAGGTGTCCGACTCGATGAAGCAGTTCGCAAGCCACATCGTCCCGTTCCGCCGCGACTTCCAGGCGGGCTACGACATCTGCGCCGACTATTACTGGCCGAAAAAGTAGGCCCTCCGCGCACCCGGGACGAGGCGCGGCGCGGAGCCGCCCGCACCGGCGGGCGGCACCCGCGCCGCCGTCCCAAGGGAGATTCTCCTTGAAACCGCTGCCCCGTGCGATCCGCCTCATCGACGCGCTCTCCGAGCGAAGCGGGCGGATGGTCTCGCTTCTCGTCTATCCGCTCGTCGTCATCCTCAGCATCGAGGTCTTCTCGCGCTATCTCTTCAAGTCCCCGACCTTCTTCGCCTTCGACCTCACCTACATGATCTACGGGGTGGTCTTCATGCTGGGGGCCCCTTACACCCTGCTCCACAAGGGGCATATCCGCACCGACGTTTTTTACCATAAGTTCTCCCCCCGCTGGCAGGGGGGCATCGACGCGGCCGTCTATCTGCTTCTCTTCTTTCCCGGAATGCTTTTTTTCCTGATCGCCGGCTGGGACTATTTCTACTCCTCATGGAGCATCGGGGAGCGGAGCTCCCTCACTTTCTGGCGCCCGCCGATCTACCCGTACAAGGCGGTCATCCCGCTGACGGCGCTCCTGCTGCTGCTGCAGGGCATTGCGGAATTCGCCAAGAGCCTGTACGCGGCGCTGAAAGGAGAGTGGCCCGATGAGTAACGAGACCCTGGGCTTCTGGATGCTCGGCCTGATGCTGGGGGTGATCTTCCTCGGCTTCCCCATCTCCTTCACTCTCATCATTCTCGCCATCGGCATCGGCTACCTCGGCCTGGGGGAGATGGTCTTCGACCTGATGGTGATGCAGGCCTTCGGGATCATGAAGGAGGAGGTGCTGGCGGCCGTGCCCCTCTTCATCCTGATGGCGGCCTGATGGACCGGCTGTTCCGGGCCTTCCAGCACCTGTTCGCCTCGTTGAGGGGCTCGCTTTATATCGGCGTCATCCTGACGGCGACCATCTTCGCCATGGCGACCGGGATCGTCGGCGCCGCGGTGACGGTCCTCGGAATCATGGCCATCCCGGTCATGATGAAGAGCCGCTACGACGTGCGCCTCTCGGCCGGGGCGCTGGCCGCCGGGGGCACATTGGGAATTCTGATTCCCCCGAGCGTCATGCTGGTCGTGATGGGGCCCGTCCTGAATGTCTCGGTGGTGAAGCTCTATGCCGGCGCCTTCGGCCCGGGGCTGCTGCTCGCCTGCCTTTACCTCGGCTATTGCATCGTGCGCAGCCACCTCAACCCCGCGCTGGGGCCGCCGATCCCTGATGCAGAGCGGATCCACTCGAGGAAAGTGATTCTTACCGAGCTCCTGATCGGGTTCGTGCCGCTCACGGTCCTGATCATGGGGACGCTGGGCAGCATCCTCTTCGGCCTCGCCACGCCCACGGAGGCCTCCGGCATCGGGTGCCTCGGCGCGCTCGTCCTGAGCCTCGCCTACCGCAAATGCACGATCGAGGGCCTTAAAAGCGCCGCGGTGCGCACCATGAAGACCTCGAGCATGATCCTCTTTCTGGCCCTCGCCTCCAACATTTTCGGCGCCGTCTTCGGCCGCCTCGGGGCCGCCGGCGTCATGACCAACACCCTGCTCGGGTTGGAGGTGAGCCCGATGCTCATGCTCTTTCTGATCATGGCGCTGATCTTCCTCCTGGGCTGGCCCTTCGAGTGGCCGGCCATCATTCTCCTCTTCCTGCCGATTCTCATCCCGGTGGTCAACACCTTGAAGATCGACATGGTCTGGTTCGGCATCCTGACCGCCGTGAACCTGCAGACGGCCTACCTCTCCCCGCCGGTGGCGATGTCGGCCTACTACATGAAGGCCATCGCCCCGGAATGGGACCT
>JALOOS010000130.1 GCA_025454275.1 Desulfobacterales bacterium
GGGGCCGTCTCCCCCTTGCGGAAATAGATGTTGTCCTCCAGGCCGATGCGGACGTGGCCGCCCATCAGGATGGCATGGGTGTTCATCACCAGCTGGGCCGCCCCGATCCCGGCCACGGTCCAGGTCGCGCCCGACGGGATGCTGTTTCTCAGATGAACGAGGTTCTCGATGGTGGCGGGGATGGCTCCCTTTAGCCCCATGACGAAGTCGAAGTGCAGGGGCGGTTCGGCCAGGCCCCTTTCGGCCAGATCCACGGCGTTGCGGATCATGCTGACGTCGAAAATCTCCATCTCGGGCTTGATGCCGTGGGTTTTCATGTCGGCGGCCAGGCGCTCGATCAGCTCGGGGCTGTTGGCGTAGACCGAATCGGGGAAGTTGACCGAACCGGTGGTCAGACTCGCCATCTCCGGCTTGAGCCTGAGCCGGTCGCTGCGCTGCTCATAGGCCATGCCGGCCCGGCCGCCGGTCGAAATCTGGATGATAAGCCGCGTGCGCTCCTTAAGGCCGCGGTAGATCTCCTCGAAGATCCTGACGTCGGTCGATGGGGATTCGTCCGCGGGGTTGCGGGCGTGAACGTGGATGACCGCCGCACCGGCCTGCTCGCAGGCGACCCCGGACGCGACGATCTCCTCCGGGGTGATGGGGACGTAAGGGGTCTTCCTCTTCGTGGGCAACGAGCCGGTGACCGCCGCGGTGATGATGAGTTTTTCCATGAGTCGCGCCTCGCAGGGGAATGATCGGTCTTTTCCGAGCCGGGAACCGACACGCTGCGACTATAGGCAAGGGGAGCGGGCGAGTCAATCCGCCTGCAGACCGTTGACAGCCATTCCGAATTCGGCGATAACCGCCGGCAGGTATGGCATGGCTCGGAAGTGCACGAAACCACGTCGCTGCCCGGCAGCGATCTATCATCCACCCCTGGAAGGAGGCTTCTCATGAAACGCAACCGCACGATTCTCGCTGTCATTCTCGCCCTGCTGCTGCTCAGCGGCGGCGCCTGGGCCCAGGAGACCATCAAGATCGGGGTGGTCGGACCCCGCACCGGTCCCGCCGCCGCCACGGGCGCGGCGTTTGACGAGGGGATCAAGCTTGCCGTGGAATATGTCAATTCCAAGGGCGGGGTGATGGGCAAGAAGCTGGAGGTCGCCTTCGAAGACACCGCCGGGGCCCCGGACAAGGCCGCCTCGGGCTTCGAGCGCCTGGTCACCCGCGACAAGGTGGTGATGGTGCTGGGAGAGAGCCACTCCTCCTCCGCCCTGGCCCAGATCGAAGTGGCCAACCGGCTGAAGATCCCCTTTGTCGTGGTCGAGGCCTGGGCGGACGAGATCACCGCCAAGAACTACCGCTACGTCTTCCGCGCCGGCCCGTCCAACTCGGGCGTGGTCAACGAAACCATCGCCAAGTGGGTTCAGGCCGAGAAATTCAAGCGCGCTTACGTGATCGCCGAGAACACCGACTGGGGCATCGGGATCGGCAAGCTGACCGAGAATGCGCTTGCCAAGGCCGGGGTCTCCTACGAGTCGATGATCACCGAACGCAACAGCCAGGATCACTACGTCGAGCTCGCCAAGATCAAGGCCTTCAAACCGGACGTCGTTCTGGCCTACATCTACGGGGTGGGGCTGCACTACTTCGTGGCCCAGGCCGGCGAGACCGGGGTAAGCCCCAAGGCGGTCGTCCTGGACGGTGCCGGTCCGCCCAGCCTCTGGCCGGACTTCTGGAAAAACGTCGGCGACTACGGCAACTTGGCCTGCTTCGTCTCCTCGATGCACGAGAAAGTGGAGCTGACCGACATGGCCGTCTATTACCGCGAAGCCTACAACAAGGCCTTCGGCAAGGCGCCCACCGACTACAAGTCCCGCTCCATCTTCGACGGCATCCTCATCGCCGCCGACACCATCAACCGCGCCAAGTCCACCGATGCCGAGAAGCTGGTGGACGCCCTGGAAAAGACCAACCTCAAGACCACCCGGGGGACGGCCAAGTTCGGAATGGCGAAGGGCGGGACCGAATATCACCAGTGGATGCCGCCCATGCTGGTGATCCAGTGGCAGGACAAGAAACAGGTGGTCCTCTTCCCGGCGGAGGCCGCCACCGGCAAGCTGAAACGCTAAAAATCCTCCTGCCTGTGTAATAATCCTCCTGCGCAGGATTATTAGAGGATTATTATAAGTAGGTTTTAAGAAAGAACGGGCCGGGCGGGGGACGAGGACGACATCTTCCCGCCCGGCTTCGTTTGCCCGAAACAGCGCAATGCGGAGACGACGGGTGCGGCCGGACCGGATCGGCGATTCATTGAACCCTCATCGATTTTCTTTTGCGGCCCCCCGGGCCGCAAAAGAAAATGGCCGCGAAAAAAAGGAGCGATAGCGTGCTTGCCATAGCGATCATGAACGGCCTGGTGATGGGGGTGATCTACGCCCTGGCCGCCCTGGGGGTCTCCCTGGTGGTCGGGATCATGAATGTGTCGCCACCGCGCTGGGGTTGCATTTCGTGCCGGCCATGATGCTTGCCGTGGCGCTCGTCTTCTGCCTGGGAATCCTGATCGAGCTCGCGCTCATCCGCCCTACCTACGGCAACGACATGTACTCCCTGATCCTGACCTTCATTCTCTCCATCGTGCTGCAGAACGCCTATCTGCTGATCTTCGGCCCCTATCCCAACAAGCCCCCCCTGTGGGTCAAAGGCGCCACCGATCTCTTCGGGCTCTTTTCCTACGGCAACCAGCGGCTGGCGGCCCTGATCGCAGGCGGCGCCGTGATCGCCGCGGTTTTCGTGATGATCAAGAAGACCTGGTTCGGGCGCATCATCCGCGCCGCCAGCCAGGACCGCGAAATGGCCGAGCTGAACGGGGTCGACACCACCCGGCTCAACATGCTGAGCTTCGGCCTGGGGTGTGCGCTCGCGGCAGCGGCCGGGGTGATCCTGAGCCCGGTCTTTCCGGTGACGCCCAACGCCGGCGTCGCCATTGCGCTGACGGCCTTCGTGGTCGTGGTCCTCGGCGGAATGGGGTCGCTCTGGGGCTGCGTGGTGGGCGGCTTGATGCTCGGACTGGTCGAAAACCTGGGGGCGGCCTTCATCTCCTCCGGCTATAAGAACGTATTCGGTTTCATCATTCTGATCCTGGTCCTCCTGATCCGGCCGGCGGGGTTGTTCGGGCGGGCTAGGAATTAGGGCCTAAGATTCAGCGCCCGGCTCGCGCCGGGCGCTGAATCTTATTTTGAGAACAGAGGACGGATAATGACCGGGAAAAAACCGACCGTGACTGCGGCGATCATTCTGTCAGGCATGTGCGTGCTGCCGCTGGGACTGGGCATCTACCCGCAGCACGTGCTGATCACGAGCCTTTTTTACGTGATGATGGCGGCGAGCTGGAACCTGCTCGCCGGGTACACCGGGCAGGTCTCCTTCGGACATGCGGCCATGGCCGGGGTCGGCGCCTACACCTCCGGGATCCTGGCGGCCAAGGCGGGTATCGACCCCTGGATCGGAGTCTGCCTGGGGACCCTCCTGGCGGGACTGCTGGGGTTGGGCCTCGGCTCCTTGTGCCTCAAGATGGGCGGGATCTACCTCTCGCTCACCACCCTCGCCTTCTCGCAGATTCTGCATATCATCATCGTCAACGAGTACGATGTCACCCGCGGGACCATGGGGCTGCAGGTGCCGGGGTTGATGGCGGAATATTCGAAGCTCTCTTATTACTACATCATGCTGGCGGCCGCGGCGGCGCTGTTGGCCGTCATTTACCGCATGATCCACTCCAACCTGGGAATGAATTTTCGCGCGGTCCAGAACGACGAGACGGCCGCCGCTTCGCTCGGGGTCAAAGTGCTGCAGATGCGGGTCCTGGCGTTCACCGTGGCGAGCGCCATGGCGGGTTTCGCCGGCGCCCTCTACGGCCACTACCTGCTGCTGATCACCCCCGAGATCCCCTCCCTCGACCTGCAGTTCTACGTTCTGGCCATGACGGTGATCGGCGGCATGGGCTCGTTCATCGGCCCCATCATCGGGGCCTTCACCCTCAACATCCTGGCCGAAAAAATCCGCGACTACGGCGAATACCACGTCCTGGTCTTCGGCCTGGTGGCGCTCACCATGGCGCGTTTCGCCCCCAACGGGCTGACCGGGATCTGGAGCAGGCTCCGGCGGCGATCGACATCCGCCGCCCGGCCGCCGGCAGCGGCCTGAGGGCATTTTTCTGAGCTGCGATGAATTGGGAACGATCAGGGCGGGTGAACCCCCTCAAGGGCTGAAAGACGGATCATGACTCTATTGGAAGGTCGCGCCATCAGTAAATCCTTCGGCGGCGTCCAGGCGCTCATCGACGTGGATTTCTCGGTTTCCGCCGGGAGCATCGTGGGGCTGATCGGCCCCAACGGCGCCGGCAAGACGACTCTCTTCAACGCCGTGGCCGGTGCCTTCAAGCCCACCTCCGGCAAGGTCCTCTTCAACGGCCAAGAGATCACCGGCCTGCCGGCCAGCACCATCTGCCGGATGGGGGTGGCCCGCACCTTCCAGGTCACCCGTCCGTTCGCCGCCATGACCTGCCTGGAGAACGTGATGGTGGCTGCGATCAACCGGCGCCCGGAGGAGCCGCGGCCGGCCATCGAACGCCGCGCCCGGGAGCAGCTCGGCTTCGTGGGGATCTCCGAGCTTGCCGCCGTCGAGGCCCGCCACCTGAACGTCATCCAGAAGAAGCGCCTCGAACTGGCGCGGGCGCTGGCCACGGAGCCCACGCTGCTGCTCCTCGACGAGGTCATGGGGGGGCTCAACACCCAGGAGATCAACCAGGCCGTGGCCTTCATCCGCCGGCTCCGGGACGAGCGAGGCCTCACGGTACTCTGGATCGAGCACGTCATGGGCGCCGTCATGCAGGCGGCCGAATGGATCATCGTGCTCGACCAGGGGCGGGTTCTGATGACAGGCGCCCCGCAGGAAGTGGTGAACGACGAACGGGTCATTCAGGCCTACTTGGGGGATTAGCAATGGCGGGGTTGTTGGAGGTTTCGCATCTGGACGTGCACCGGGGAGAGACCCAGGTGCTCTGGGATATCTGCCTCGAGGTCCACGCGGGGGAGCGGGTTGCGATTCTGGGCAGCAACGGCGCCGGGAAATCTTCTTTTCTGGGGGCCCTCACCGGCACCCTCGCCTCCTCACGGGGCGAGATCCGCCTGGACGGCCGCCCTCTCTCCGGCCTGCGGCCGCATGAGATCACGGGGCTGGGGATCGCCCTCGTGCCCGAAGGGCGCCGGGTCTACAAGGAGATGACCGTCGGAGAGAACCTCGAGATGGGTGCCTTCCCGAAGAGCGCCCGGCCTCACCTGAAAGAGACCTTGAGACGGGTCACCGACCTCTTCCCCATCCTCGGCCGGCGCCGGGATCAGCCGGCCGGGACCCTCTCCGGCGGCGAGCAGCAGATGCTTGCCATCGGCCGGGCGCTCATGAGCCGGCCGCGGCTGCTCCTGGTGGACGAACTCTCCCTGGGGCTCGCACCGATGATCACCAAAACCATCTACCGCACCCTCACGGGGCTGGGAGAGGAGATCACCATCCTGCTGGTCGAGCAAAACGTCGAGCAGGCCCTGCACTTCTCGCAGCGTGCCTACATTCTCGAAAGCGGCCGCATGACCCGCACCGGCGGCTCGGCCGAACTCATGGCCGACGCCGGCATCCGCCGGGCCTACCTGGGGATGTAAGGAGGAGATGGCGCTGCCCGTGATCCAGCCGCCAACCAAAAGACGCCCCGATCGCACCAGCCGGATGACCCGAAACCGCCTCCGGGAGAGGGATGGGTGAACCCAAAAACCGTCGAACCCGACCGCGCGAACGCGCGTGACGCCATCCTGGCGGAGATCAGCCGCATCATTACCTCGACCCCGACGATCGAGGAGGTCTACCCCCTCTTCGCCCGGCAGGTGGGTCGCATCCTGCCCTTTGATCGCATCGCCATCAATATCGTCCGCAAGGGCACCGGCAGGGTCTCATCGCAGTTCGTCGACGGCCTGCCGGTGGAAGGACGCCATCCCGGCGACGAGTTCCCCTTCGCCGGATCGGCCACCGCCATGGCGGTGGAATCGCGGCGGGGCATCCTGGTCCCGACCTTGACGGACGAAGAGATCGCCGCCCGCTTGCCCGGGCATTTGCCCGTCCGGCGGGCCGGGATCAAGACGACGTTGATGGCCCCTCTCATTGCCCGGGGCGAGGCCTTCGGCGCTCTCGTCCTGATGTCGGCCACCCCCGATCGATACGCCGAAATAGATATCCCCACCATCGAAACCGTGGCCGCCCAGATCAGCGGGGCTGTCGCCAACGCCCTGCTCCTGGCGGAACACCGCCGCATGACGGTGGCCCTCCAGGAGAGAGAGGCCTCGCTGCGGAGCATCTTCAGCGTCGCCCCCATCGGGATCGGGGTGGTCTCGGCCGAACGCACCCTCACCCAGGTCAACGAACGTATCTGCCGCATGGTGGGCCGGCCACGCGAAGAACTGCTCGGCCGCAGCTCACGGATCCTTTATCCGGACGAGCGGGATTTCGACTACGTCGGCCGCGCCAAATACGCCCAGATCCGCAAGTCCGGGTCCGGCACGGTGGAGACCCGCTGGCAGCGCGCGGACGGACGGGTGATCGACATCCTGCTGAGCTCCACCCCGCTCGATCCCGGCGATGAAACGAAAGGGGTCACCTTCACGGCGCTGGACATCACCGAGCGCAAACGTTCGGAGACGGAGCTTCGCGCGCTCGAAACCCGGCTACGCCAGGCCCAGAAGATGGAGGCCATCGGCACCCTGGCCGGCGGCATCGCCCACGACTTCAACAACATTCTTGCCGCGATCATCGGCTACACCGAACTGAGCAAGATCGAGTCTACGGAGAACCCGGCCCTCTCCTCCAACCTGAACGATATTCTCAAAGCCGCCTTGCGGGCGCGGGACCTCGTGCGCCAGATCCTGATGTTCAGCCGGCAGGCCCAGAGCGAGTTCGGCCCGGTCCAGGTCCATCGGGTGGTCCAGGAGTCCCTATCGCTCCTCAAGGCCACTCTTCCGACCACGATCCGGATACGGCAGGACCTGGCGACGCGGGCAACGATCCTGGGGGACGCGACCCAGATCCACCAGGTGGTGATGAACCTCGGCACCAATGCCTTCCATGCCATGCGGGCGCCGGGGGGCCTGCTGGATGTGAGCCTGAGTGAAACGCTGATCGCCGACAAGCGCCCCCCCGAGCTCGATCACCTGACACCCGGACGTTACCTTAGACTGACGGTGAGCGACACCGGCCATGGCATCGACCCCGCCATCATGCATCGGCTCTTCGACCCCTACTTCACGACCAAACCCAAAGGCGAGGGCACCGGCCTGGGGTTGGCCGTTGTTCACGGAATCGTCAAGCACCACGGGGGCGGCATCCAGGTTCATAGCCAGCTTGGGGCTGGAACGAGCTTCGATCTCTATTTTCCGGTGATGGCGGAACAGAGGACTGCCGCCGCTCCCGTCGAGGTGGATCCGGCGGCGGGCGGCCGGGAGCGGATCCTCTTCGTGGATGACGAGCCGGCGATCGCTGAGCTGGGAAAGCGCCTGCTGGAAAGCCTGGGCTACCGGGTCACCTCCTGCAAGGGGGCGATCGAAGCGCTCGATCGCTTCAGATCCGACCCGCTGGCATACGATCTACTCATCACGGACATGACCATGCCGCAGATGACCGGCGACCGGCTGGCGGCTGCACTGACGGCCATCCGCCCCGGGCTCCCCGTGATCGTCTGCACGGGGTTCAGCGAGTTGATCGGCCCGGAGCGGGCGCGGGAGATCGGAATCCAGGCTCTGATCATGAAGCCCTTTCTCAAGGGCGAAATGGCCGAAGCGATCCGCGCGGCCCTGGAACCCAAGACCGCCTGAGCCCTTCGTAGAGCGGCTCAGTTGAAGTTGAGGATCATGCTCTCCTCGGCCGCCCAGGCTTCGCAGGGCAGCCCGGCCGCCCGGGCCAGGTAGCCGGGCACCACCACCCCATTGCCGCAGCGGGCATAGCCCACAAAGCCCCGGCCGTCGATCAGCACCTTCATCCCTGCGGCCGGCCGCTTGAGCGGCACGACGGCGTTGACATCCCC
>JALOOS010000367.1 GCA_025454275.1 Desulfobacterales bacterium
AAGGACGATACACGACGATGCGCAAACGACTGTTGAGCGGGATGCGGCCGACCGGGCCGCTGCACTTGGGGAACTACCACGGCGCCCTGGCCAACTGGGTGCGCCTCCAGGAGGAGTACGACTGCTTTTTCTTCATTGCGGACTGGCATGCCCTGACGAGCGACTATGAATCCCCCGGGGGGATCAAGGGCTTCACTTACGATATCCTGCTCGACTGGCTGAGCGTGGGGCTGAGCCCGGAGAAGAGCACCCTCTTCGTCCAGTCCCACATCAAGGCGCACGCGGAGCTCTTCCTGATCCTCTCAATGATCACCCCGGTGCCCTGGCTCGAGCGCAACCCAACCTACAAGGACCAGATCGAGCAGCTCAGCAGCAAGGACCTCTCCACCTTCGGGTTCCTGGGCTACCCCGTCCTGCAGGCGGCCGACATCATCATGTACAAGCCCTTCGGCGTCCCGGTCGGGGTGGACCAGGCGCCGCACGTCGAGATCACGCGCGAGATCGCCCGCCGCTTCAACCACCTCTACGGGCCCGTCTTCCCCGAGCCGGAGGTGATCCTCACCGAAACCCCCAAGCTCCTCGGCACCGACCGCCGTAAAATGAGCAAGAGCTACGGCAACGCCATTTTCCTCGCGGACCCGGCCGATGTCGTCGCCGCCAAAGTGGCGACGATGATCACCGACCCCGCACGCATGCGCAAGTCCGACCCCGGCAACCCGGATATCTGCAACGTCTTCGACTTCCACAAGCTCTACTCCCCGCCGGAGCTCGTGGCCGAGGTCAACCGCCGCTGCCGGAGCGCCGACATCGGCTGCGTGGAGTGCAAACGGCGGATGGCCGCGAACCTGAACGCCTTCCTCGACCCGATCCGTGACGCCGATTGCAGCCGCAGAGCCCTACCGCGTCAGGCTCGCCGACCTCTTCGAGGGGCCGATGGATCTCCTGGTGCACCTGATCCGCAAGAACCAGCTCGAGGTCACGGACATCCCGATCGCGCTCCTGACCGAGCAGTACCTGCAGTACCTGGAGTGGATGGATCAGCTGAATGTGGAGTATGCCGCGGAGTTCGTCGTCATGGCCTCGACCCTCGCGCAGATCAAATCGCGCAGCCTGCTGCCGCTCCACGCCGAGGAGGGCGAGGCGGAGGACCCGCGCCAGGAGATCGTCCGGCCGCTCCTGGAATACCTCAAGCTCAAGTCGGCGGCCGAACAGCTCGCCGACCGGCCGCTCCTGGGCGAGGACACGTTCACGCGCGGGGTGAAACCCGCCGAATTCGCACCGCCGGGGGAGGAGGAGGCAGTCGTCAAGATCGGCCTCTTCGAGCTGATCGACGCCTTCCAGAAGATCCTCTCCGGCCTGCCGGAGGAGGCGCGGATCGAGTTCACCACCGACACGATTTCGGTGAAGGAGCGGATCTCCCAGATCGCGGACCTGCTCGAGGAGAAGGGCTCGGTCACCTTCTATGAGCTCTTTTCCGATCAGCCCGGCCGCAGCGAGATCGTCGTGACCTTCCTTGCGATCCTCGAGATGATGAAACTGGCCCTGATCCGCACCGTGCAGCATGTCGGCTCGGGGATTATCCGGATTTTCTACGTGTGATGGAAGACTTAAAAAACATCGTTGAAAGCCTGCTTTTCGTCGCGGACGAAGCGCTCAGCCTGGAGCGTTTGAAAAAAACCCTCCCCCAGGCCGACCCTCAGGCGATCCGCGAGGCGATCGCCGCTATCCAGGCCGAGTACGAGGCCCGCCGCGGGGGTTTTTACCTCGCCGAGGTGGCCGGCGGGTTCCAGTTCCGCAGCCGGCCGGAGTACACCGCCTGGGTCCGTCGGCTGGTCGACCCCAAGCCGGTCCGGTTGAGCAAGGCCGCCATGGAGACCCTCGCCGTCATCGCCTACAAGCAGCCGATCATCCGCGCCGACATCGAGCACTTGCGCGGGGTGGACTGCGGCGGGGTCCTGCGGGTGCTGCTCGAGCGCAAGCTCATCCGCGTTCTCGGCCGCAAGGAGATCGTCGGGCGGCCGCTCATCTACGCCACGACGAAGAACTTCCTGGAAACCTTCGATCTGAAGGACTTGAAGGATTTGCCGACCCCCCGGGAGATAGAGGAGTTCGGCAAGCAGCCCCTGGAGGCCCGACCCGGTGTGGAGGTCGGCCCGGACGAAGCGCCCGCCGGCCCGCTGGAGGCCGACGGCTACGATCAGAGCGCGGGCCAAGCGCCGCCGGATGAAGAAGAGCCGACCGGCCCGCCCGCATCTGCGGGCCCCCCTGAGGACCCGGCCGCCCCGCACGAAAAAAAACTTGATTTCGACCCGGAAACAACCTAATAAAAAGAGCATCGCACCCGGCGATGCCCTCTTGGGCGCTTAGCTCAGCGGGAGAGCGCTACCCTCACACGGTAGAAGTCACTGGTTCAAATCCAGTAGCGCCTACCAGATAAAAACGAGCGGGCTGCGGCAAATGCCGCAGCCCGCTCGTTTTTAAAGGGAGTTGATTCGGCCGCGGCAGGCGGGGGAGCCGCAGCCGCAGGGGATGCGTTCGCCCTCGGGGCTGTAGCTGTAATCTATGGAGAGCTCCTCGCCCGCAGCGATCGGCCGTGCGGCATGGATGAAGACCCTCCCGTTTTCGATCCGGTAATCGCAGTTGGGCGTGCAGCAGTGGTTGATGAAGCGCGATTCGTTGCCGCCGTTTAAACCGGTCCAGAAGGTGTAGATGCCCGGCCGGCCGGGGTCGGCCTCGCGGCGGTAGGCCTCCGCGGCCGGGATCCGCTCCCCGGTGTACTCGATGATGAAGGCCCCGGCCGGGATGGGCTCCCCCGCATAGCAGCCGCTGCCGTGTATCGCAGAGCTCCGCAGGATCAGGCGGTATGCAGGCGCTTGGATCGTGGTCATGGAATGGTCGGGCCGCGCACCGCCGCTCGCGGTGCCGCCCCTGCTCTATCCCCGTTTGCGCACCCGGTGTCAAGGGGTGCGGCTTGCGGCCGGCTTCCCGGCCAGATAGGATTCTCCCAAACGGGTGCTGACCTGCGGCAGGCGTTCCAGCGCAGGGGGGGTGAAGTCGAAGACGAATTTGAGGAAACCGGCAACGATACGGAAGGTCGCCCCCCAGAGGATTTCCGTCCCGCCGTCGGCGGGCATGCGGAAGGCGGGGTGGATGCGCTCGGCCGCCGGAGCCGGACCGGCATGCGCTGCCTCCAGCCGCACGCTCAAGCGCACGTAGCGGTGCGGGTCGAGCAGTTCCCGGAGCGGCACGTGCACCACGCGCTGCACCTCCCAGTTGGGCCGGAAACGTCGGGATTCGCGGGCCCAGGCTGCGAGGGGGTGGATCCGCCGCCGGAAGAGTTCCAGGCGCTCCGGGGGGAGAGGCCCGAGAAAGCGGACCCCGAACGGGTTCAGGCCCATCTCCTCGTAGCTCTCGCGCAGGGCGGTCGCCAGACACAGCGCGAGAAAGCGTGCCGCCTGCGGCCGCTTCTGTCGCCAATCCCGCCAGAAGGGC
>JALOOS010000131.1 GCA_025454275.1 Desulfobacterales bacterium
CACCCGCCTGCCTCAGCCGGGCCTATCGGCCCAGATCGCCTCCCTCACGCCGCCCCGGTTCCTCATGCGCTGCTGCGAGGTGCTGCGGCTCGGCACCGGGATGCCGGCCATGTTCAACGCCGACGCCCTGGTGCTCGGCATGGTGAACCGCGGCAAGACCCTCTCCGACGCCCGCGCGAGCAGCCTGAACGGCTGTGTGGCCGCCTTCTGCGACGGGAAGGACCGCATGGCTTCAACCGGCTATTTCAACCTGGCGAAGGCGCTCGAGCTGGCCTTGAACGACGGGGTGGACCGGTTGACGGGCGAGCGGCTCGGGCCGGCCACGGGGGATCCCCGGGCCTTCTCCGGTTTTGACGAGGTGCTGGCGGCCTTCAGCGCCCAGGTCGAGCAACTCGTGGCGCTCAAGGTCCGCTACGACGACATCGTGCGCGGCATCTACGCCCGGCACTGCCCGGTGCCCTTCACCTCGGCCGTCATCGACGACTGCATCGCGACGGCGACCGACTGGCACGCCGGCGGCGCGCATTACAAGATCGCCACCCTGAGCGGGGTGGCGGTCGGAACGGTGGCCGATGCACTGGCCGGCATCCGCAAGCACATCTTCGAAGAGCGGCGCTACCGCATGGCCGAGCTGATCGATGCCCTGGACCGGGACTGGGCCGGTCGGGAGGAGATGCGCCGGACCTTCGCGGCCAGGACGCCGCACTACGGCAACGATGATGATTTCGCCGACGCGCTCGCCGTCAAGACCCAGGAGATCTTCTGCACCGCGGTGGAGCGCCACACCGACATCCAAGGGGCGCGCTACTGGGTGGACCTCCTGCCCACCACGAGCCACATCGCGCTCGGGGAGCTGACCGGGGCCACGCCGGACGGACGACGGGCCCGGGCCTGGCTCTCCGAAGGGGTGAGCCCGGTCCAGGGTCATGACCGCAAGGGGCCCACCGCCGCCACCCGTTCGGTGGCGAAACTCGACCACGCCCGGACCAACGGGACCCTCCTCAACATCAAGATCAACCCCCGGACGGTCGCGAACGATCGCGACCTGAAGAAACTCGCTGCGCTGATCCGCACCTACTTCGCCCAGGGCGGGTTCCACATGCAGTTCAACATCGTCGACCGCAACACGCTCCGCGACGCCATGGAGCGCCCCGAGGAGCACCGCAACCTGCTGATCCGGGTCGCGGGCTACTCCGACTACTTCGTGCTCCTCAGCCGGGACATCCAGGAGGAGATCCTCTCCCGCGCCGAACACGGGGTGTGAGGCGCGGTCGTGCGCTCACCGCACCAGGGCCACGCCGATATAGAAAACCGCCGCCACCTCGACCGTAAAAATAATTCCATACAGGATGTACTTCCAAACCGGGAAGTCCTCAAAAATCGTGTTGGCGCGCTCCAGGATCCGCGGGCCGACGGGGGAGGCGTAATAGGCATACGGGTCCCGGGGCGCATCGTTCGTCGAGTCGGTGTGCGTGCTCACTCGCTCTTCCTTTTGCAGTCCACCCGCCGCCCGCCTCAGCTCATTCTCAGCCCACTAAAACGAGGGTGAGGTCGGAAGGGCTGTGGAGGATTTTCGCGGCGCGGCTTCCCAAAGCGAACTCTTTGATGGCCGAAGCGCCTCGCCGGCCGAAAACGAGGATGTTGTATCCCCCCCGCGCCGCTTCGGCCAGAATGTCACGGGCGATGCCCGCGGCCATGGCCTGACGCACGAGGGCGATGTTTTCTTCACGCATCCCCGCGGCGGCCAGCGCTGCCTTGGCCTTGTTGAAACGATTTTCGGTTTGCCGCTCCTGTTCGCGGCGCCAACGGGCCACGGCGTTCGTGCGCTCCGAGCGCTCCGTTTCATCGAGAATGTGGCCGTCATCCCAGAACCCCGGCGGTTTGGCCGCGATGACGTGAAACAGGGTGACGCGGCTCCCGGCAATCCTTCCAAAATGCTCGCCGACATGAGCCGCCACCCGGTCGGCATAGGGTGATTCGTCGATGGCCGCCAGCACGCGGGGGGGCTCGAGGGGCCGGCTGCCGACCACCCAGACCGGCACCCTCTCGGCGTACTGGCAGACCTGGGCGGTGGTGCTCCCCAGGAGAAAGCGCGTGACCCCGGATCGGCCTTTCCGCGCCAGCGCAATGGCGCTCGGCGCCTGCCGTTCGCTCGCCGCAAGGATCTCCTGGGCGGCATTGGAGCTGTTGCGCGTGAACTCCCGTTCGATCCGGGCCGGGGTGAAACCCAACTGCTGCAGCAGCTCATCGGCCCGCTTCAAGATCGCCCCGGCCTGCTCTGCCTGCGTCTTTTCCCACGGGCCGGGCTCACCGCTGAGGCTGGAGAGCTCCCCGGGGTGGAAGTGGGAGGTTTCCGGCGCCGCGTGAAAGAGATGCAGGTGAACCTCGCCCGGAGCCAGCAAGCCGCCGAGGTTGCGGAGCGCACCGCAGGCCGTCTCCGAATCGTCCAGCGCAAAAAGAATTCGCTTCGTCATGCGTCAGGGCCTTTTCGACATGCCGATAGAACTTGTCATGGGACCGCGGCTTACGGTTGCGGGCCCCGCCGTGGCAGGACCCCCCGGCCGTCAGACGGGTTTATCCAGACGATTTTAACCCGGCTCGGTGAAATAAGGCACCGCTCGTGCAATTTCGCGGGCGACCGACCGGGCCTCATCATAACCGGACCCCGGCTGCAGCCGGGCGAGAAGATCGGCCGGAATCCGCCAGTCCGGCAGCGCATGATCCGGCGGCGCAATCACCGGGCACAGCCGCCGCAGGCCGCCTTCGGAGTTCGTGACGCTGCCCTCCTGCTCCAGAAGCGTGGCGGCGGGCAGAACCACATGGGCGACTTCGGCGGCCTCGCGGCGGAGATAATCCTGGACCACCAAAAATTCCACTCCGGTCGAAAGTGCGCGGAGATCCTCCTCCGGCAGGCAGTCGCCGCCGAGAAGGTAGAGACCCTTCAGCTCCCCGCGGCGCGCCATCTCGATCATTTGCGCCAGTTCCGAGCCGGGCTCGGCCGGGATCGGCCGGCCCCACATGGCGGCCAGCCGCCCGCGCCCGGGGTCATCCGACAGGGGAAGACGGCCGGGAAGAAGGCCCGGCCGCATGCCCATGTCGGCCGCCCCCCGGGTGTTGATGTGGCGGCACAGGGGGTGGATGCCGCTTCCGGCCTGTCCGATCCGTCCGGTCAGAAGGGCGAGGCCGGCCAAGGCCTCCACATGGAACTCTCCCTGCGGCCCCTCGGCCACATCCTCGGAATAGACGATGGCGAGCGATCCGGCAGCAGCGCAGGCCTCGGCCGCCTCCTCGAGGACGGCTTCGGGGATCCCGAATGAGGAGGCCGGCCGGTCGGGTGCCTGCGCCTGCGGCGCGAGCGATTCCTTGAGTACGGCGAGCCGCTGGGAGTGCCGGGCGGCGACGGCGGGGTCGACGAGCCCCCGCTGCAGCAGGCGACGGGCGAGAAGGGCCGGCAGCTCCCCCGTCTGCTCCTGGGGGACGGAGAGGGCCGGGGCGGCGAACGTTCCCAAGGCCGAGGCGCCGGAGGCGATGCAGATGAGCCGGCGGCCGCGGGTGCGGCTCGCCCGCCGCAGGGCGGCCGCCACGATCGGGTTGTCCTCTTCGATCCGAGAGCGGCCATTGAGGCGGCGATGGCCCGGCTGCCGGGGAAATCCAGGTGGTTCGTGCCGAAATGGGTGCGGAAGATCTTCTGCAGGAGGTAATTGGCCTCATTGGTGGCGCGGGGCGATCCCAGGGCGGCCAAGGCCCCCCCGCCATACCGCTCGTGCAGGCGGCTGAATTCGCGCACGATCCGATCCAGCGCCTGCGACCAGGAGCTCTCGACCAGGCGGCCCTTGTCGCGCACGAGCGGGGTTTTCAACCGCTTGGGATCGTTCACGTAGTCAAAGCTGTCGAAGCGCCCCCGGCGGCAGGTATGGCCGTAGTTGGGCGGCGCATCGCTGCGGGTGGCGATGGTGAAGAAACGCTCCCCCTTGCGGTGGAACACGAGCTGGCACCCGCACCCGCAGTGGGTGCAGGCCGTCTCCAGAGGCCGGCACTGAAAAGGGCCGGGCTTGCCGGCGATCCGGTCGCTCAGCGCAGCGGTCGGGCACACGTCGAGGCAGAGCCCGCAGGAGACGCAGCGCTCATTGAGAGAAGGCGTCGCGTCGAAGTCGATGGCATCCGAGCACTGCGAGGCGGTGCAGGCCTCCAGGCACTGCCGGCAGCGCACGCACTTGTTGGGGTCGTGGGTGATGAAGGGGTGCTGATCCCGGCTGCGGGCGTCGCCGAACGGGATCTGGGGCGTGATCCGGGTGGTGGTCGGAAGGTGCATCTCATCCGCCAGCCGGCGCAGGCGGCATCCGAACACATCCATGCATCCGCAGGAGAGACAGCGTTCCGCTTCCTGTCGGGCCTGCTCCTCCGGCAGGCCGAGGTCGATCTGCCCGAAATGGGTGATCCGCTCGGCGGGTTCGAGTTCCGGCATGCGGGCCCGCGCTTGGCGGGGGGAGGCGCCGAAAGGCTCCCGGGCGACGGTTTTCAGGTCCCCCTTGAGGATATTGAAACTCTTCGGCCGGGAAGCGACCGTGCCCTCGGTGAGATAGCGGTGGATGGCGAAGGCCGCCCGACGCCCGTCGGCGAGCGCCCGCACCACCGTGTCCGGCCCGCGGTAGACGTCCCCGCCGGTGAAGATGTCGTCCAATCCGGTGTGGAGGGTCTCCGCGTCGGCGCCCAGGGTTTTCCAGCGCGTCACCGGGGCCTGGGTCGCCGCCGGGTCCTTCTCCAGCGGGGAGAGATCGGCGACCTGCCCGATGGCGGTGATGACCATGTCCACGGAGAGCGTGGTCTCCGAACCCTCCACCGGCACCGGGCGGCGGCGGCCGCTTGCGTCGGGCTCCCCCAGTTGCATGCGGATGATCTCGATCCGGTCGAGACGGCCGTTTGCGCCGAGAAGCCGGACCGGGGCGGCCAGGAAATGGAAGACGATGCCCTCGGCCATGGCCCCCTCGATCTCCTCGTGGCTGGCGGGCATCTCCTCGCGCGAGCGGCGGTAGATGACGGTCATCTCCTTGGCGCCGAGCCGGACACCGGTGCGGGCCGCGTCCATGGCGACATTGCCGCCGCCGATCACGGCGACCCGCTCTCCCATCCCGACGGGTTTCCCCAGCCCGATATCGGCCAGGAACTCCACCCCGGAGTGGACACCGGCCAGGGTTTCACCGGGGACCCCGAGTTTGTGCGCCGACCAGGCCCCGATCGCAAGGAAGATCGCCTTGCAGCCCTCCCGGCGCAGGGCGTCGAGTGTGAAATCCCGCCCCCACCGGGTGTTCGTGCGCACCTCCACGCCCAGCTGGAGGATGCCCTCGATCTCCCAGTCGAGCACTTTTTTGGGGAGCCGGTACTCCGGGATCCCGTAGCGGAGCATGCCGCCCAGCTCCGGCATGGCGTCGCAGAGCAGGGGTGAATGGCCGAGAAGGCAGAGGTAATAGGCGGCGCTCAACCCGGCCGGGCCGCCGCCCACGATGGCGACCTTGTGCCCCGAGGGGGGGCGCTTGGCGGGGGTGTGGCGCTCCCCGCGCTCCATCTCGTAGTCGGCCACGAAACGCTTGAGATGGTTGATGTTGATCGGCTCCTCCACCAGGGTGCGCCGGCACTGGGTCTCGCAGAAATGGGGGCAGACCCGGCCGATGGTGGCCGGCATGGGAAGCTTCTCGCGGATGAGCTTCAGCGCCTCGATGTATTCCCCGCGGCTGATCAGCGCCAGGTAGCCTTGGATGTCGATCCCGGCCGGGCAGGTCAGCTGGCAGGGGGCCACGCAATCGCCGTAGTGCTCCCGCAGCAGGAGATCGAGGAGCAGCCTGCGCGTGTCGCGGATCTCGGGTGAGTCGGTGGTGACCACCATCCCGCTGCGCACGGGCGTGCTGCAGGAGGAGACGAATTTCGGCTCCCCCTCCACCCGGACGATGCAGATCCGGCATCCTTCGAGGGGGCGCAGCATCTCGCTGTGACAGAGGGTCGGGATGGAGATGCCGTTCTCCCGGGCCGCCTGGAGCAGGGTGCTCCCCGGCGCCGCCGCCACCGGCCGCCCGTCGATCGTCAGATGAACTGATTCGGTCATGAAGGGTCCTATCTCCCGCCGGCTGCGCCGCATCGCCGGCCGGGGTGGTCACATGCGCTCATCGTCCATCGCCCGGTGCTGCGTCGCGCAACCTCCGGCACTCCCCCGCCGGGCATTGCTTTTGTTGGATGTGCCGTTCGAACTCCGGCCGGAAGTGTTCGAGAATCGCCGCCACGGGGCCGGCGCCGCGGGCCGCATACTCGCAATAGGCGGCCGCGCGCATCGCATCCATGACGGCCTGCATCGTTTGTAAATCCTCGGGCCGGCCCTCTCCGGCGGCAATCGCCTCGATGATCTCCCCCAGGTAAGGGAAGCCGGCGCGGCAGGGGGTGCACTTGCCGCAGGAGACGCCGCGATCGAAGTCGAGAAAGTATTTCGCCGCCTGCACCACGCACCGGTTCTCATCCAGCAGGGCGATGCACCCCGACCCATGGTCGTAGAGATAGCGCCCCGATGTCGACTGCAGGGGGTCCAGGTGGATCAGGTCGAAGAGGATGTGGCCTTTTGCGAGGGTTTCGAACACCGCCTCGCGCCCCCGCTCGGGGGTGAGCCGATGGTAGAAGAACCCTGCGCCGGGAAATCCCAGGAGCGGGCCGAAGGGGCAGGCGCCGCGGCAGCCCACTTTCATGGGGGCGAGCCGCACCCTCAGACCGCGAACGCGGATCTCCTCCTCGATCGCCCGGCGTACGGCGTCGGCCCCGCAGCGGCCGGCGCCGTTTTCGGTGCAGACGGTGATGAAAGCGCCCGCGGCGTCGATGCCGCACCCGTAGGGCGGCCGGGGTGCCGGCGCGCCGGGCCCCGGTGCGGATTCTTGTTTCTGCCTGCGTTTGAAAAGTCCCACAGACCCACCTCGTTTACATCAGGGAGCGGGCCGCGGCCCGGGCCACCTCCAGGATCGGATCGGGAAAGACCCCGGCCGCCACCATGACCGTCACCAGGACCCCCGCCAGCACCCGCGTGGCGCCGGAGACCGCCAGCCGCGCGGGGGGGCTTTCCGGTTCGGTCAGGTAGGCGGCCTTGACCACCATGATATAGTAGTAGAGGGAGATCGTGGCGTTGACCATGGCCACGATCACCAGCCACAGGTAGCCCTGCTCCACCGCCGCCACGAAGACGAGAAACTTGCCGGTGAACCCGACGGTGGGCGGTATTCCGGCCAGCCCGAAGGCGGCCAGCATCAGCACCATGGCCAGCAGCGGGGAGCGCCGGTGCAGGCCGGCGAGCTGCGCGATCTTCAGATCGCTGCCGTCGGCGGCCACCTTGACCACCACCAGGAAGCAGGAGAGGTTCATCACCAGGTAGGCGAGCGCATAGAATATGGCGCTGGCGAACCCGTTCGCGCTCATGCTGAGGATGCCGATCAGGACATAGCCGGCATGCGAGATGCTGGAGTAGGCGAGCAGGCGTTTCAGGTCCCGTTGCACGATGGCCGCCAGGTTGCCGAGGGTCATCGAACAGATCGAGAGCACGATCAGGGTCTGCACGAGGAAGAGGGCATCCGAGCCCAGGGCGGCCAGGCGCAGGATGATCGCCACTGCCGCCACCTTGGAGGCCGTGGCGATGTAGGCGGTCACCTGGTTGGCGGCGCCCTGGTAGACATCCGGGGCCCAGTAGTGAAACGGAAAGACGGCCAGTTTGAAGAAGAAGCCGCACAGGGTCAGCACCAGGCCGAGCAGGGCCGCCGGCGTCGTGATGACACCGGGCAGGATCCGGACGAGATCCGCAACGTAGGTGGTGTGGGTGACGCCGTAGAGGTAGGAGAGGCCGAAGAGCATCACGGCCGAGGCCGCGGCCCCCACCATGAAGTATTTGATCCCCGCCTCGACATCGATTCCGTCCCCTTTGCGCAGCGGGACCAGGATGTAGAGCGAATAGCTCGAGAGTTCGAGGGCGATGTAGATCATGAGCAGCTCGACGCTGCTGACCAGCAGCATCATCGCCAGGGTGCAGGTGGTGAGGAAGAGAAAAAACTCGGAGTGGTGGCGATCGTCGATGCCGTTGAGCTCGCTGCAGAGGCAGACCACGAGAAAGAATCCGCAGGCCACGAGCACCTTGAACACCTGCGAGAAGAGATCGACGCGATAGGTTCCGAAGAAGAGGGTCCCGTCCAGGCGCACCGAGGCCAGGGCGACCAACAGGCCGCCGGCGGCGAGAAAGAGGGCCGCCAGGTAGTCCCGCCGCAGGTTCGGCCGCGCCGACAGGGAGAGCGCGAAAAACACGACGGCCGTGAGGGCGAAGTACAGCTCCGGAAGGAACAGCGTCCAGCTCATCGCGCTAACCCCTGTATGAGAGGGATGGAGGCGGTCTGCACCATGTCCACCATCACCCACGGGAAGAGCCCGAACAGCACGATCACCCCCGCCAGGATCATGCGCGGAATCCCCAGGCCCAGGCTCATGTCCGGGAGATGGGCGAACCGCTCGTTCTTCTGGCCGTAGAACGTGCGCTGCACCACCCGCAGCATGAAAAGGGCGCTCACCACCAGGGCGCAGATGGCCATCGCCCCCCGCAGCGGGTAGACCTTGAACGAGGCGATGAAGACCAGCAGCTCCGCCCAGAAGCTCGCCAGGCAGGGCACGCCGATGCCGGCCAGCGCGGCGATGATGAAATAGGCGGAGGCCCGCGGCATGATTTTGCTCAGGCCCCCCAGCTCCGGGATCAGTTTGGTGTGGGTCTTGTCGTAGATGTAGCCCACGGAGGAGAAGAAGAGTGCGGTCATGACCCCGTGCGCGAACATCTGGAACACCGCCCCGTTCAGGCCGTCGACGGTCACCGTGGCCAGCCCGAGGCCGACGATGCCCATGTGGGAGACGCTGGAGTAGCCGATGACGTATTTGAGGTCGGTCTGGGCCAGCCCCACGAAGGCGCCGTAGACGATCCCGCAGGTGGCGAGCAGGGCCATGAGCTCCGCCCAGTACTGCCAGCCTTCCGGGCAGAGGAAGATCCCGACCCGCAGCACCCCGAAGGCCCCGAGCTTCATCAGCACCCCGGCGTGGATCATGCTCACCGCCGTGGGGGCGGCCACGTGGCCGACGGGCGACCAGGTGTGAAAGGGCCAGACGCCGGCCAGGATCCCGAATCCGAGGTAGAAGAGCAGGAAGGCG
>JALOOS010000132.1 GCA_025454275.1 Desulfobacterales bacterium
CCGCACCGGCACCGGGTTGCCCTCGGTGCTGGTGCCGGCCCCCCAGGGGGTCACCGGCACCTCCTGCTCATAGGCCCAGCAGAGGATCGCCGCCACCTCTGCGGTGGTCACCGGCCAGATCACCCCGGCAGGCAGGGTCCCCTGATGGAACGAGATGTCTTTCAGGTGCAGCTCGCGGTTGGACTGCCCGGTGGAAAAACGATCCGCTGCCACCATGGATGCGAGGGCGGCGAGTTGAGCGGCGCTGAACTCCTTCATGTCGGTCTCCTCCCGGAAAAAATTGCTCGATCACGACGATCTAGACACGAACTCCCGTGAGGGTCAACCCGGGTCTCAGGGATAGATCAAGGATGGGATCCACAGGGTCAGCGGCGGCCAGAAGCAGGCGACCAGCAGGGCGATGAAGGCGGAGAAGATCAAGGGCAGCGCCGCCCGGGAGATCTGCCCCAGGCTCACGCCTGCGATCGTGCAGCTGACGAAGAGGCAGATGCCGACAGGCGGGGTCAGCATGCCGACCGCCAGGTTGATCACCATGAGCACGCCGAACTGAACCGGGTCGACCCCCATCTGGGGGGTCAGCGCCGCCAGCACGGGGACGAGCAGGATCAGGGCGGCGGTGGTCTCCATGACGCACCCGACCACGAGCAGCCCCGCCATCACGAGCAGCAGGAGCCCCCATGGCGGCAAGGAGAGCGCGGCGACCAGGTTTCCCAGCATCTGGCTGGTCTGCTGCATGGCGACCAGCCAGGTGAAGACCTTGGCCATGGCGATGATGAAGAGAATCGTGGCGGCCGTGATCTGGGAGCGCACGATGAGACCGGGCAGCTGGCGCCACTTCAGCTCGCGGTTGAACACCATGCTCACGAAGAGCGCATAGAAGACCGCGAGCGCCGCCGCCTCGGTAACCGTGACAATGCCGGAGAGGATCCCGCCCAGCACGATCACCGGCGCCCCGAGGGCCCAGAGCGCCTCTTTCAGGGAGCGCCCCAGCCGGCTCGGCGAGAAGGACTCCCGCACGCCGTAGCCGCGGCGCCAGGAGATCCACATCGCCACCAGCATGAAGTTCAGCCCGAAGAGGATGCCCACCATCATGCCCCCGGCGAAGAGCTTCGCGATCGAGACATTGGTCAGGAACCCGAAGATCACCATCGGGATGGAGGGCGGGATGATGACGCCGATGGAGCCGCCGGCCGCCACCACCGCAGCGGCGAAAGGCGCGGGGTAGCCCTGTCGGATCATGGCCGGGATGACGATGGCGCCGATCGCGGCCGTGTCCGCCGCGGCGGAGCCGGAGATGCCGGCAAAGAACATGGAGGCGACGATGCAGGCGCAGGCGAGCCCCCCGGGCACCCAGCCGACCAGGCTGTCGGAAAAATCGATGAGCTGCCGCGAGATGCCGCCGGTCTCCATGACCGCCCCGGCCAGCATGAAGAGCGGCACGGCCAACAGATCGAAGGAGTCCACCCCGGCGAAGAGGAGCTGGATAATGGTCTGGCCGAGGGCGGGAATCGGCACCGTGGCGGGAAAGACCCCCGGGGTCAGCATCAGGCCGATGGCCGGCAGCCCGATGGAGAGCGCGATCGGCAGACCGAGGGCGATCAGCAGAAACAGCAGCCCGAAGAGCAGCCCGACGATCATGGCCGTTTCCGCGCGAGGGTTTGGGTGAGATCGGACAGGACGTGCACCACGAATACGACCGCCGAGACCGGGATCACCGCAAAGGGGATCGCCATGGGGATCAGGAGGGCCGCGGAGGTGTGCTGCCAGGCCTTGAGGGTGTAAGCCGCCCCGAACCAGACGACGACGAGGAAAAGCGCCAGGGTGAGGAGCTGCAGCGCAAGCGTGATGCCCCTTTGAATGCCCGGGCCCAACCGGTGGCCGATGCCCTTCAGGCCGATGAAGCTTGCCCGCTTGTAAGCGGCGGTGCCGCCCAGAAAGGTGATCGCCACCAGCAGGTGGCGGCTGACCTCCTCGGACCAGCCAAGCGACGCCCCGGCATAGCGGAAGACCACCTGGGCGAAGAGGATGAGGCAGATGGACGCCCCGATCAGCAGCAACAGCTTTTCGACTGCGCGGTTGACGGCGTCACTGATGCTCTGCAGCAGACTCATCCGCTCCACCTGAAAGCAATGCCGAGTCGCCGGGGATCGGCCCGGGCGGTTTAAAAAAACCGGCGGGAGGGTCGTGGCCGACCCTCCCGCCGGGAATGCCCGGTGGTCATTTCACCGTCGCCTGAATCTGTTCGATCAGCTTGCGCGTGTCGCCGAAATTGGTCTCGATGACCGGCGCGGTCACTTTGCGGAAGGCGGCGATATCGGGGTTTTCCTCCACCTGCATCCCGGCCGCCTTGAGCTCGGCCAACTGCTTGACCTCGTTGTCCCGGATGAAGGCCCGGCCCTTGAGGGATGCCGAGCGCGCGGCCTCCATGACCACCTTGCGTTCAGGGGCGGGCAGGCCGTCCATGAAGGGCTTGTTGGCCACGAAGACCAGGGCGGAATAGACGTGCCGGGTGAGGGTCAGGTACTTCTGGCCGGCCTCCACCAGCTTGGCGGCATGAATCACCGCAATCGGGTTCTCCTGCCCGTCGATCACCCCCTGCTGGAGCTGGGTGAAGATCGGCCAGGCCATGGGGGTGGGGTTCGAACCGATGGCACGCCAGATGGCAAGATGGGTGGGCGCCTCCATCGTGCGGATCTTGAGCGCCTTGAGGTCCTCGGGGCTCTTCACCGGCCGCTTGGAGTTGGTCACGTTGCGGAAGCCGTTGTCCAGGAAATGCAGCTTGACGAAGCCGGCTTTCTCGAAGCGCCGGCCCAGGTCCTCGCCGATCGGCCCGTCGAGGGCCTTGTCGGCCGTTTCATACGTCGGAAACAGGAACGGCATTTCGAGCGCCTTGATCTCGGGCACGAAGGCCTCGATGGGGCCGGTGGTGCAGACCGACATCTGGGTGGTGCCGAGCTGGATCTGCTGCAGCACCTGGGTCTCGCTGCCCAGGGCCGCCGAATGGTGGACCACCACGGTGTATTTGCCGGGCAGGGCCTTTTCCACCTCCTCCTTGAACCACTCCGCCGCCTTGGTGTGGACGAAGGCCGGGTTGGTGACGGTGGCGATGTTGATCGTGGTCTGGGCCGACGCCGCGGCGGCGAAACCCGCCACACACAAAACGGCCGCCAATAGGGTCGCACGGAAACGCATAACGCACCTCCTTGTGGATTTGATCCGGCCAAGGGTCGGCTCCCCTGCACGGATCATCTTCACGTAGTCGAAATGGTTGGGCGTGTCAACTCGGGGCCGCGGGCGGGCGCGGCCTCATGCCTGCTGCCGGCAATAGGTTTCGCGGGTGAAGAAGATGAGGAACCAGGAGACCAGCATCCAGACCATGATCAGCGCAAACGCGCTCCGGTAGGCCCCGATGCCGTAGATGCGGACCCCCGCGTCCATGAGCCCCTGCCAATGGCGGTCCAGCACCCAGCCGATTGCCGGCTGGAGAAGGGTCGGCCCCAGCATGATGCCCATGTTGATCACCCCGGAAATCGTGCCGGCCAGCCGCAAGGGAGCCGACTCCTTGACGAGCGGCCAGCAGATATTGAAGCTGGCCGAGAGAACGCCGGTCACTCCCATCAGGGCCGCCAGCGCCGCAAGCGGCAGCCTGTCGCTGAAAAGGATGCCGGCCCAGCCGGCTGCGGCCAGGCCATGGCCGACGATCATCGGCGCCTTGCGGCGGCCGATGCGCTCGGAGAGCCTTCCGACAAAAGGGCTGCCCAGGGCCCAGCAGACCATCATCCCGGAGGTGAGGAAGGCGGCCTGGGCCGCCGACAGCCCGTAGTGCGTGGTCAGGAACGGGACGCCCCACAGGCCGCAAAACGAGAGCATGGCGCCCACGATCCCGGCCGGGATGAAGAACAGGAGCACGGTGTTGCGGTGGTGGAACACCTCTTTCAGCTGGGCAAGCGGGGTGCGGCGCCCGGCCGCGCCCGGCAGGGCGGCGGCGGCATGGCTCGCATACCCGCGCTCACGCGGGTCGTCGCGCACCTTTATCCAGATGAGGAGCGCCAGCGCCCCGGTGACGGCCGCCGCCCCCAGCATCACCGGCCGCCAGCCGGCCCCGTCGACCAGCAGCCGCAGGGGCACCCCTGCGCTCACCGCACCGGTGATGCCGGCCACGAGCAGGATCCCCGAGATCATGGAATAATGGCCGGCCGGAAACCAGTGCGCCGCGAGCTTGAGGCAGGTGACGAAACTGACCGAGACCCCGGCACCGATCAGCAGTCTCCCGGCGGAGGCCCAGGCGAGGCTCGGCGCGAGGGCGAACAGGACCGCACCGGCCGCGGTCGCCATCGCCCCGCCGGCGAGCAACCGGCGCGGGCCCCAGGTGTCGGCCAGGATCCCGGTCGGCACCTGCAGCAGCCAGTAGCTGTAAAAATAGAAGGCCGACAGGTTGCCCAAGGCGGCGGCGCTGATGCCGAAATCCTGCATCAGCTCCCGGGTCATGACCGCCGGGGCCAGGCGGTGGAAAAAAGCGATCAGGTAGAACACCGCCCCCAGACTCCAGATGAACCAGGAGAGGCCCGGGGGCGGATGGGGCCGATCGCATGCGGCGGTCGCACCCGAACGGAGCTCAGGGGAGAGGGCGGCGGGAATCGTTTTCACGGCGCATCGGCAGTGGCGGCCGGGGGATGCGGCGGCAGGCGGATCGTGAAGGTGGCCCCCTCTCCCGGACGGCTCGCCACGTGGATTTCGCCCCGGTGCTGGTCGACGATGCGCTTGGTCATCATCAGGCCGATCCCGGTGCCTTCGGTACCCTTGGTGCTGAAGATCCCCTGGAACAGCCGGCTGCGGACATCCTCTCCAATGCCGGCGCCGGAGTCCGAGACTTCGTATTCCACCCCTCCGTCCGCGCTCGGCCGCGAGCGGACGACGACCAGACGGGGGCCCCCCGCCTCTTTCCGTCGGCGGCAGGCGTCGATGGCGTTGCCGACCAGGTTCAGCAGGCAGCAGTGGATCGCAGCGGGATCGAAGATGGCCGGCGCCAGCGCGGCATCGAGCGCTGCGGTCAGCTCCACCCCCTGCTCGCGGGCCCGGCTCTGCATCAACTGCACCACCTCGGCCGCCGGGCGGTTGGGATCGCAGGACTCCCAGGTCAGTGCGGCGAACTTGCCGAAATTGAGCATGTCGAGGGAAAGATTCTTGATCTTCTCGACGTTCTCGGAGACCATGCGCCAGCCCTGGTGCAGGTACTCTTTCTCGTCGAGTTCGACCCCCTTCCCCAACACGAAGATGCCGCCCGTGAGAGCGTTGGCGATGTTCTTGATCGTGTGGGCCAGCTCGGCCACCGTCTGGCCGACCGCCGCGAGGCGCTCGGCCTCGATCAGGCGGCGCGCCTTCTCCTCCACCAGCCGCTCGAGTTTTTCGGTGTACTCCCGCAGCTGCCGGCGCATCTCGATCCGCTCGCGGGCGCGCTTCAGGGCGATTTCCAGGACCTCGTCGTTGATCGGCTTGGTGACGAAGTCCGTGGCCTCGTGCTTGAGACTCATGATGGCGAGGTCCATGTCCCCGTGGCCGGTGAACATGATCACCTCGGTGTCCGGGCTCTCGGCTTTGATCCGCTGCAGGAGCTCGATGCCGTCCATCTCCGGCATCTTGATGTCGGTCAGAACGATCGCGGGGGCGTGCGTGCGGAAGACGCGCAGGGCGTCCTCGCCGTTTTCGGCGGTGGCGACATCGAAGCCCTTGTCGGCCAGGTAGATCGAGAGCACCTTGCGGATCCC
>JALOOS010000368.1 GCA_025454275.1 Desulfobacterales bacterium
CCCATCGTCCCGGCAGCGGTCCTCTACGACCTCGGGCGCGGGGCGCAGTTCGTTCCCCCGATCTCGGCCGAGTGGGGACGAATGGCCTGCGAGGCGGCCGGGCCGGGGCCGGCGGCGATGGGGGGGTGCGGCGCCGGCACCGGCGCCTGGGCAGGCGGCATCAAAGGCGGCCTCGGCAGCGCCAGCGCGGTTCTCCCCTCCGGCATCAGCGTGGCGGCCCTGGTGGCGGCCAACCCCGGCGGCTCGGTGGTCAACCCCGCCACCGGTCGACCCTGGGAGGCCGGGCTCGAATGCGAAGGCGAGTTCGGCGAGCCGGGGCGCCGCGCCGTGCGATTGCCCGCCACCCCGCCCATGGCGCCGGGGCGCAACACCACGATCGGGGTGGTGGCTACCGACGCCGCCCTCACCAAGACCCAGGCCCTCAAGGTGGCCCAGATGGCCCATGACGGGTTGGCGCGCGCCGTACGCCCGGCCCACACCATGTTCGACGGCGACACCCTCTTCTGCCTCGCCACCGGCCGCCGGCCGCTGCCCGAATCCGCCGGCTTCTTTGCGGCGCCCGGGGCCCTCGCGCTCAGCGACATCGGCCATGCGGCCGCCGACTGCACCTCCCGGGCGATCATCCATGCCGTTCTCGCCGCTCACACTGCCGCCGGCGCGGTCGCCTTCCGGGACCTTCCGCCGTTGTGATACCGGCATGGACAAAACGGAGGCTCATGGCGTATAGAGATCTACACCTGCGCGCCATGCTTTTCAGTGGGAGCGGCTTCCAGCCGCGATGGCCAGCGCTTGGTTCATAGGGTATCGCGGCTGGAAGCCGCTCCCACAGGGGAGAGAGTTTATTATCTGGAGACACCGATGCCGAAGCAGCTGTCCACGGCATGACAACGAACCACATGAATCAGGAGGAATGGGATGAAAAAGGCGATGGCGATCGTTCTGGTGCTGCTGGCCGCTGTTTCCGTTTCGGGGGCGGCGGAGACGCCTCAAAAGGGCGGCAGCCTCATCGTGTGCGTCGGAGATGAACCTCCGGGGCTGGACCCCACGGCGAGCGCATCAGCCGCCATCGACCGGGTGGTCTATTCCAACATCTTCGAGGGGCTCCTCAAGGTGGACCGCACCGGAAAGCTCGTGCCGGGCCTGGCGACCCGATATGAGGCCTCGCCGGACGGCAGGCTCTTCACCTTCCACCTGCGCCCGGGGGTCAGATTCCATAACGGAGAGCCGTTCAACGCCCAGGTCGCCAGGTGGAACCTCGAGCGCGGCGCGGCCGAAGGCACCAAGAACGCCCATCCCGAGTTCTTCCGGATCATCGAGAAGATCGAGACCCCGGACGATCTCACCCTGAAGCTGACCTTGAAGGAGGTGAACTCGCTCTTCCTCTTCCAGATGGCGGAAGGGGACTCCGTCATGCTGCCCATGAAGGGCTACGAGAACACGGCGGCCGAGCCGATCGGCACCGGCCCTTTCAAGTTCGCCCGCTGGGCCCGCGGGGACCGGGTGGAGATGGTGCGCAACGAGGCCTACTGGAACCCGAAGCTCCCCTACCTCGATAAGGTGACCTTCCGCTTCATCAAGGACCCGAGCGCCCAGGTGGCGGCCCTCAAGGCCGGGGACGTCGACATCATCGGCTGGGTGATGGCGCCTGAAATCGCGCTCGGCATCTCGCGCGACAAACGCTTCAAGGTGCTCGCCGGATCCTCCACCTCCGAGGTCATCATGTCGACCAACAACAAGGCGGCGCCCTTCGACAACAAGCTCGTCCGCCAGGCCATGGCCCATGCCATCGACCGCAAGGGCTCGTGATGCTCGGCTACGCGGCGCCCATCGGCTCGCACTGGCCGCCCGTGACCCCCTATTACAAGGATTTGACCCGCAAATACCCCTACGATCCCAAGAAGGCGCGCGAGCTTTTGGCCAAGGCCGGCTACCCGAAGGGCTTCGAGGCCACCATCCGGCTGCCGGCCATCTACCCCTACGCCCAGAAGGCCGGCGAGGTGATCGCCGACATGCTGGGTCAGGTCGGGATCCGGCTCAAGATCGAAATCGTGGAGTGGGCCTTCTGGCTGGACCGCGTCTTCAAGCAGAAGGACTTTCAGCTCTCCATGATCGGGCATGCCGAGGCCTGGGACATCGGCATCTATGCCAACCCCAACTACTACTTCCAGTACGACTCCGCGGAGTTCCGCGAGGCCTATGGCAAGGCGCTGAAGGCCGCGACCGAGGAGGAGAAGGCGAAGTGGTTCGGCCGCTGCCAGGAGATCGCGGCCGAGGATGCCGTCAACGGCTTTCTCTTCGCCAGCCCCTCGCTCTCCGCCATGAAGGCGGAGCTGATGAACTGGTGGAAGGACTACCCGACGATCGCGCTGGACTGCACCGAGGTGTGGTGGAAGAAGTAGGCCGCGCCCCGGCTGCCGCCGGTGCGCGGGGGGGTTCAAGGGGCCGAGGATTCGAGGGTACCTTTCAACCAAATGTGGCTATTTTCTGTGGGAGTCTCGCCGGGACAGGACCGCGATTGAATCGCGGCTGGAAGCCGCTCCCACAAAAGCTGAACTTACTCGCTGACAACCCGCTGCTACCGGCGGCGAGGATCTCTAAGAACCCAATCGCCCAAGAGTACAGGAATAGTGAGGCCGGGGTCGGTATCGGGATCGCTATCGGCATCGGCCTTTCCGCTCACCTCTTCTGAACACATGCATCTGCCGAGATCCAAGGGCAGGCCGATCGATTCCGAACCCGATAGCGACCCCGACCCCGATGGGTGTCGGGGTCCCTCGACTCAAGTCGATCGGCCGACGATGTGCATGAACGGAAGAGGATGATATGAAACGCCCATACGCATGCTGCGATATTTCATCAAAAAACTGATCACCCTGGCTCTGCTGCTGTTTTTGGTGTCGATCACGGTCTTCTCGGTCCTCTTCGTGCTGCCGGGGGACCCGGCCCAGGTCATCCTCGGCATCCACGCCACCCCCGAATCGCTGGCCGTTCTGCGCCTTCTCGCCGGTCGCGGCCACGCATCCATCCACTACAAGATGCCGGTGGCGGAGCTGATCGCGGACAGCCTCGCCGTGACCGGCCCGCTCGCCCTCATGGCCATGCTCTTCGCCGTGGCCATCTCCTTGCCGCTGGGGATCTACGCCGCCCGCCGGCAGAATTCTCCGGGCGATGTCACGGTCATGTGCTTCACCCAGCTGGGGCTGGCGACGCCCGAGTTCTGGTTCGGGATTCTCCTCATCATGCTCTTCTCGGTCCAGCTCGGGTGGTTTGCGGCCGGTGGGTTCCCGGGCTGGGGCAGCGACCCGGTGGGCGCATTGAAAGCGCTGCTCCTCCCGGCGCTGGCGTTGGGGCTGATCCGCGCCTCGATCCTGACCCGCCTCACCCGCTCCGCGATGCTCGACGTGCTGCGCGAGGACTACGTGCGCACGGCGCGCGCCAAGGGGCTGCGCGAGCGGACCGTCATCTACGTGCATGCGCTCCGCAATGCGCTCATCCCGGTGCTGACCATCATGGGGCTCCAGTTGGGCCAGCTTCTGGCGGGCGCCATCATCATCGAGAACGTCTTTTTCCTGCCCGGCCTGGGACGGCTCGTATTCCACGCCATCGGGCAGCGCGACCTGCCGGTGGTGCGCGACATCGTGCTCTTCATGGCCGCGGCGGTCGTGATCGTCAATTTCATCACCGATCTGGCCTACGCGCTGGTCGACCCGCGGGTCGACGTCCGGTTGGGCAAATGAAGCGCTTTTTCCGGAACAAGAATTTTGCGGTCGGATTCTTCCTGTCGGCGGTCATCGTGCTCCTCGCCGCGACGAGCCTCGTCTGGACCCCCTACGACGGCAACCGCATGAACGCCGCCGAGCGGCTCCAAGGGCC
>JALOOS010000369.1 GCA_025454275.1 Desulfobacterales bacterium
GTGTTCTCCCGTCGAGGCGCTCGATCTCTCCGAGGGCCAACGGCAGGCCGTGCACCGACTCGACCTCGAGTTCAGGGACCGGATCCTGCGCCGGTGGGAGGAGCTCACGGTGAAGCGGCATGAGCTCCAATCCGCACTCAGTGACCCCGATGCGGAGGAATCCCTTATCCGGGCCAGATCCGCCGAGATGATCGCGATTCAAAACGATATCCACCAGCGGATGCTCGATCACCAGCTGGAGATCCGGAAAATCCTCCGGCCCGATCAGATCCGGCGCTGGTGCGCCGGGGCCGGCGGCTCTTTTTCCGGCCGCCACCGAAGAGGCTCGCATGGAGCTTTCTGAGGAAAAGGGCGGCAACGAACCGGCAGGCGCCCCTGGCGGCAGGCTCTTTCTGCAGCCGCTTTCGATCGCGATCGTCGCCGTGGTGGTGGCCGCCCTCTTTTTCGTGATGGCGATGTTCGATGTGCGCCGCGTGGAACACACCTTGCTCAACGTGCTCGAGACAAAAGGAGTGGCGATCATCCAGGGGGTCGAGCATTTGGCCGAGCTGAGACTGGACCGCTTCCAGGCAATCGCTGAAAACCGTCCCTACGCCACGCTGGATCCGAGCGCCCTGGACCACCTCTTCTCCGCCCAGGAGGCGCTCGCAGAGGAGTTGATCGCAGTCGCGGCGGACCTCGACCGCCGGGCGGCTTCCACCGGGCCGATGACCGGAGAGGAGCTGCGCGCCGTTCAACGTGCGGAGAGCCTTGCGGCCATCGCCCTTCTCGATGCCGCGGGAGAGGTCGCCATTACCGGCGGCCCGCTGCCGGAGGGGATGGCGGCGCGCATCGGTTCGCTCCTGCAGCCGCACGAGGAGATCGCCGTCAACCTCTTCTCCCGCGAGCCGGGCGGCATCGGCTACATCGGCCTCCGGCGCAAGGCCGGCGCGGGCGCCGTCTTCATTTTCATCGATCGCGAGGGGATCCGGCAGTGGGGCATTCGGATCGCTCTCCGGCAGGCCGCCGAGGAGGGGGGCTGGCGCCAGGGGGTGGACTACCTGACTCTCATCGACAGTCAGGGGCGTACCATCGCCCACTTCGGCGCCCCCCCGCCCTCTGCTGCGGACGATGTGGAAGGGCTGGCCGCCGGCGGCGGGCGTATCCGGCGCTTTGCCCGGGAGACCGCCACCATTCTCGAGGTGGCCGAACCCCTCCGGCTGCAGGAGAGCGTTGTGGGGGAGGCCCGCGTGGGGCTCGACACCGGCAGCGTGGATGAGCTCCTCGCCGAAAACCGGCGCCACATCTTTCTCTCCATGGGGCTGATGATCGGGTTGGGGCTCCTGGCCATGGGGTTTCTCTATACCAATCAGAACCGCCACCTGCGCCGGATCCAGGAACTCCGCAACCGGCTCCACCAGACCGAACGGCTCTCCGCCATGGGGCGGCTGGCGGCCGGAGTGGCCCACGAGGTCCGCAATCCGCTGAACGCCGTCAGCCTGGCGGTCATCCGCACGGTGCGCCGGGAGATCGCGCGCCTGGATGCAACCATCGAGGAGTTTTTAAGTCTCGCGCGGCCGGGCCGCCTCGCCCTGCGCCCGATGGCGGTGGCCGATCTGCTGAAGAGCATCCTGCTCCTGGTCCGGGCGGAGGCCGAGGCGCGCGGGATCCGGATCGAGACCGACTGGGAGGACCCGGCCGCTTCCGCCGTGATCGATGAGAACCGGATGCGTCAGGCCGTGCTCAACCTTATCAAAAACGCCTTTGAAGCGATCGAAGGGGGCGGGACCCTGAAGATCGCGGTCAAAAACCGCCCGCGCAACCGGGTGGTCATCGCGATCACGGATACGGGCGCCGGGATTCCGGCCGGCGCGCAGGATCGGATTTTCACTCCCGACTACACCACCAAGGAAAAAGGGGTGGGCCTGGGGCTGGCCATCGCGCTTCAGATCGTCCGCGCCCATGACGGGGAGATGCGCGTTAAAAGCGAGCCCGACCGCGGCACCACCTTCGAGATCCTGCTGCCCCGGAAGGGCGAATAGGCATGCGATGCAGGGAGGGGGGATGGCCGCACTTGATATCCTGATCGTCGAGGACGAACCGGCTCAGCGGGAGATGCTGGGCGGGTTTCTGGCCAAGCAGGGGCACCGGGTGGTCACGGCCGCCGGCGGCGAGGAGGCCCTGGCGCAGGTGAAGGCGCACACTCTCGATCTTGCCATCGTCGACTACAAGATGCCGGGACTGACCGGGCTCGAGGTGCTGCAACAGGCGAAACGGATCAATCCCCGCCTGGATGTGCTCATCCTGACCGCTTTCGGCACCGTCGATAACGCCGTCGCAGCCATGAAGGCGGGCGCGGCGGATTACCTCTCCAAGCCGGTCGACCTGGAGGAGCTTCTGATCGTGATCGATCGGATCGCCGAGCGCCGCACGCTGCAGGCCGAGAATGAGATCCTGCGTGCGCAGATCGGCGACAAGGGCCTCTCCCAGGACGCCATCGTCCACGCCAGCCCCGTCATGGCCGAATTGATCAACCTGGCCGGCCGGGTCGCCGCCAGCCATGCGTCCGTGCTGATCGCGGGGGAGAGCGGAACGGGCAAGGAGCTCTTCGCCCGCCTGATCCACCGGATGAGCCCGCGGTCCGAAAAGCCGCTGATCGCGGTCAATTGCGCCGCCCTTTCCGAGAGCCTCATCGAAAGCGAACTCTTCGGCCACGAACGCGGGGCCTTCACGGGCGCGACCCAGCGCCGGGTGGGGCGCTTCGAGCTGGCCGCGGGCGGCACGCTGTTTCTGGATGAAGTCGGGGAGATCTCCCCGGCGGTCCAGGTGAAGCTCCTGCGTTTGCTGCAGGAAGGCGAGTTCCAGCGGGTGGGCGGAAACCAGACCATCAGGGCCGATGTGCGGGTCATCAGCGCCACGAACCAGGACCTGGGGTCCCGGGTCAAGGCAGGCGCCTTCCGCGAGGATCTCTATTACCGGCTGAACGTCGTTCCCCTCAACATCCCTCCGCTGCGCGAGCGCCGAGAGGACATCCCCGCTCTGGTCGACCATTTCGTGCAGCGCTTTTCGAAGGAAAACCGCAAGCCCATCGCCGGGGTCACCCGGGAGGCCATGGACCAGCTCGTGAAATACGACTACCCGGGCAACATCCGCGAACTCGAAAACATCCTGGAGCGGGCGGTCGTGATCGCCAGGGGCACGACCCTGACCTCAGGCGACCTGCCCTTCGGCGGGCGGAGCGCCGCATGGTCGCAGGCGCGATGACGGCGGCCGGCGGCAACCAGAGCCGTGCGGCGGAACTGCTGGGGCTGAGCGAGCGGATGCTGCGCTACAAGTTGAAGAAACACAACCTCAAGTAGCCCCTCATGGGTCAGTGCCGCCGGCGCTACTTTTTCTCCTTGGCCGGCGGTTTCGGGGCGGCGCCGGCGGCTTCCGGCAAGCCCAGGCGACGGCGCAGCTCGGCTTCCTCCAGCATTCCGGAATGGTAGCGCCGGTCCGGGAAGATGTAGGTGGGAGTCCCGGTAACCCCCTTGCGGGAGAGGATGGCCTTGGTCGTATCGACGCTGCGGATCCCCTCGGCGCACTGGTTGTTCGATTTGTATCCGCCGTGGAACTCCTCGAGGGATTTCTTGTCGCAGATCACGGCGATGGATATGTCGCGCGAGTCTTTGTAGGACTCCAGGGGGAAGAAGAGGATCTTTGCGGTCAGCTCACCCGCCTCCGCCAGGCGTTTGAGCACCTCTTCGCCCTTTTTACAGTAGGGGCAGTGGGGGTCGGTGGCATAAAGCACCACCTTGCCGGAGCTGCCCAAGGTCACCGCGCTCAACTCCGCGAGCTGGGCCATCTCCTCGGGGCTGAAAAGGTTGACCTGTTCGAGGGTTTCGCGGGTCAGGTTGCGCCCGGAGCCCGAGTCGTACAGCTGGCCCATGAGCAGAAAATCCCCGGTGGAACCGGTGTAGAAGAGGTGGATGCGGTTGTTCAGACGCACCTGGACCTCGCACAGCCCGGGGTAGGGGGTCGGCTGAATCGCCACCAGGCTGCGGTCCTGGGCTTCGAACTTCGCAATGACCTCTTCGATCCGCTCCCGGGGCGGGCATTGGGCGTGGGCGGCGGCCGAAAAGATCAAGGCTCCCAGCAG
>JALOOS010000370.1 GCA_025454275.1 Desulfobacterales bacterium
ATCAAGGTGATCGGGGTGGGCGGCGCCGGCGGCAACGCCATCAACAACATGATCCGCTCGGGGCTCCAGGGAGTCAAGTTCATCGCCGCCAACACCGATGCCCAGGCGCTGGAGGTCTCCCGCGCGGAGACCCGCATCCAGCTGGGGGACAGCATCACGGAAGGGCTCGGGGCGGGCGCCAATCCCCAGATCGGGCGCGATGCAGCTCTCGAGACCGTGGAGGGGCTGCGCAGCGCGCTCAAGGACAGCCACATGGTCTTCATCACCGCCGGCCTCGGCGGCGGCACCGGCACGGGCGCCACCCCCGTGATCGCCGAGATCTGCCGCGAGATGGGGGCGCTCACGGTCGCCGTCGTCACCCGGCCTTTCGCCTTCGAAGGCCGAAAACGCGCCCAGATCGCCGAGCAGGGGCTATCCGAGCTCAAGAAAGTGGTCGACACGGCCATCACCATCCCCAACGACCGGCTGCGGGCGCTGGCCTCGAAGAAGGCCACGCTGATGGAGATGTTCATGCGGGCCGATGAGATCCTGCTCCACGCGGTGAAAGGGATCACCGACCTCATCATCATGCCGGGCCTCGTCAACCTCGACTTCGCCGATGTGCGCACGACCATGTCCAAGGCCGGGATGGCCCTGATGGGGGTGGGCATCGCCTCGGGCGAGAACCGCGCCATCGACGCGGCCGAAAAGGCGATCTCCCATCCGCTGCTCGAGGACATCTCCATCGCCGGAGCGCACGGGGTGCTCATGAACATCACCGCTTCGAGCAGCATGGAGTTCGAGGAGGTGGCCGAGGCCTCCGAGCGGATCCACAAGGAGGTCGGCGAGGAGGCCGAGATCTTCTGGGGCACCTCGGTCGACGACAGCCTGGGGGATGAGATGCGGGTGACCGTGATCGCCACCGGGATCGGCGCCGAGGCCGACGCCTGCCGCCTCAAGGAGAAGGAAAGCGGGGCGCGCGACAAGAAAATCGTCCAGCCCCTCAGGGGCAAGGTGCGCGACGTGACCCCGGCCGACCTCGATCGGGGGGACATCGTCTCGGACCTGGATGAACCCACCTTCATCCGCAGCCGCCGCGCGGTCGGCGAAAGCTCGGGCGCCCTCTACCGCGGAGTGGGCCGCATGGCGCTCGACGACACCGACCTGGACGTGCCGACCTTCCTCCGCCGGAAGGCGGACTGAGGCGGGGGACAGCTGTAAGGTTGCCCTCCTTCCGCCGGCTGTGTATAGAACTTGTTTCATAACGCGGGATTGCAGGCCTCTCGAACGTGCTCACAACCTGACAAGGTTGCTGCGCTTTCGAATCGGCCTGCGCCTTTCCCGCAACCGTGATCCAAGGGTATGAAACCAGTTCTAGTCCGGCGGAGGAGGGCGCACGCGTGCAGCAGGCCTCACATGACCGCAGACCCGGCGCCGGGGAGACCGGCGCCATCCGCAAGGATCGGCACGGGCGGACCGCCGTCGCCCTGATCTACCCGAACCGCTACCATGTCGGGATGGCCAACCTCGGCCTGCAGTCGATCTACGCCCTGCTCAACCGGCACGATGAGATCGTCTGCGAACGCGCCTTCCTGCCCGAAGAGAACGCCCCCGGCCGCCTGACGACGATCGAGTCGGGCCGTCCGGTGGCGGCGGCGGACCTGATCGCCTTCTCCATCTCCTTTGAAAGCGACTTTCCCAACCTGCTGCAGCTCTTGGACCTGGCGGGGCTGCCCCTTTCCGCCGCCGAACGGGACGAACGCCACCCCCTGGTGATCGCGGGCGGAGTGGCCTGTTTCCTGAACCCGGAGCCGATCGCCCGCTTCATCGACCTCTTCCTGATCGGGGAGGCCGAGGCGATCCTACCGCACTTTCTCGCGCACTTCCGGCCCGGAGCCGAGCGCCGGGGGCTGCTGCAGCGGCTGGTCCGCGCAGTGCCCGGGGCCTATGCACCGGCCTTCTACGATGTGGACTACACCCCGGAGGGGACGATTGCGGCCTTCCGGCCGACCCTGCCCGATCTTCCGGTGCGCATCGCCCGGCCGATCGTGCGGGATCTTGCGGGCACGGCCACCTGCAGCGCCGTCATCACCCCCGATACGGCCTTCGGCCGGGCCTTTCTGGTCGAAGTGGGGCGCGGCTGTCCCCATGGGTGCCGCTTCTGCAGCGCCGGCTTCGTCTACCGCCCCCCGCGCTTTCGGCCCGCGGCCGAGCTTGCCGCCACCATGCGCCAGGGCCTTGGGATCACCGACCAGGTCGGGCTGGTGGGGGCGGCGGTATCCGATCTGCCCGGGATCGGACCGCTCTGCGCCGAGTTTGCCGAAGCCGGCACCCGCATCTCCTTCAGCTCGCTCCGGGCGGACGCCCTCGGGCCGGAGCTCGTGCGCGCTCTCAAGCAAAGCGGGGTCAAGACGGCCACGATCGCCCCGGAGGCGGGCTCCGAACGCCTGCGCCGGGTGATCAACAAGGGGCTCACCGAAACCGATATCCTCGCCGCCGCCGAGACCCTGGTCGCCCACGGCATTCCCAATCTCAAGCTCTATTTCATGGCAGGGCTGCCGACCGAGACCGAGGACGACATCGCCGCCATCCCAGCGCTCGTCAAACACATCAAGCACCTGTTTCTGAAGATCAGCCGCAGCCGCCGCGCCATCGGCACCATCACGGTGGGTGTCAGCTGTTTCGTGCCCAAGCCCTTCACCCCGTTCCAATGGACGGCCATGGAGGAGGTCCCGCGCCTCAAGGCGATACTGCGCCGGATCAAAAACGAGCTCGGACGGGTGCCGAATGTGCGCGTGCACGCAGACGTCCCGCGCTGGGCTTACGTGCAGGCCCTGCTCTCGCGCGGCGACCGGCGGACGGCGGAGATCCTCGCCCGGGTCCATGCCCGGCAGGGCAACTGGCCCCAGGCCTTGAAGCAG